>DDKQ01000008.1 GCA_002339355.1 Candidatus Subteraquimicrobium carltonvillense
CAAAGCACCAAATTCTAAACAATATTAAATGACCAAACATGTCCTGAGCAAAGTCGAAGGAATCCAAAGGTTCAAAACAAAACGAAATAGGGTTTAGGATTTGAGCCACCTTTCTGAAATTATGTCTAGGACACAAGCGATTAAAAATGAATGTGTAGGGTGGATTCATGAAAGTCGGAAAAGTTCTCATCTCTCAAGAACAAATCCAATCCAGGGTTAAGGAACTTGCGAGTAGGATATCCTTAGACTATAGAGAGAAAGATCTTTTGATGGTATGCATCTTAAAAGGTGCCTTCATGTTCCTGGGGGATTTATTAAAGCACCTCTCACTTCCAGTGAAAATCGATTTTATGGCCACCTCAAGCTATGGGCGAAGAACGAAGACCACCGGGAAAGTAAGGATTACCAAAGAACTTGAGGTCGATGCTCATGGAAGACATGTCCTTGTGGTAGAAGATATTGTGGATACTGGTCACACTCTGAAATTCATTCTCGATTACTTGGCCTCCAAAGAACCAGCGAGCCTCAAGGTCTGTGCGCTTCTGGATAAAAAGGAACGCCGAGAGGTACCCATAAACTTGGATTATGTGGGTTTTACTATCCCCAACGTCTTCGTCGTGGGGTATGGACTTGATTATGCAGAGCGCTACAGAAATCTCCCCTATGTGGCCTCTCTCGTTGAAGAGGACTAACGGTCTTTCCCCTTCAAGTATTTCTCCAGCCGATTCATACCTTCTGCTATGTTCTCTAGTGAGTTGGCATAGGAGAAACGAATATACCCTTCCGCATTATCTCCAAAGTCGATGCCCGGAGTGACCGCGACTTTTGCATTTTCCAGAATCTCAAGGGCTAACTTGTATGAATCATTACCAAAATGTTTTGCGTTTGCCAGGACATAGAAAGCGCCTGTGGGTTCGACTTTTATGCCCAATCCAATCTCTCTCAGCTTAGGTATGATATATTTCCTCCTTTGATTGTAGATTTTGACAATCCTCTTGACATCTGCTCCAGCTTCTTTCAGAGCGGCGATTCCCGCCCATTGAACGAAGTTATTCGCCGAAATGAAGAAGTTTTGCTGTATTTTTTGCATTGGTCTTATGAACTCTTTGGGGGCAATTACATATCCTAGCCTCCAGCCAGTCATGGCATAGGCTTTGGAAAATCCATTGAGGACAAAGGCCTCATCGGTGAATTCTAAGATGGAATGCTCTCTTCCCTCATATACCAAACCGTGGTAAATTTCATCGGAAACGACGAAGCAATTCCCGCGGGCAATTTCCGCGATTTCCCTCATAACCTTTGATGACAATAGGTTACCTGTGGGATTCGATGGAGAATTGATGAAGATCGCCTTCGTTTTGGGGTTGATTTTTTCCCTTATCCTCTCTGCTCGATACTGAAATCCATCTTCTTCATAGACATTAATGTAAATTGGGATGCTATCCAGGAATTCAACGAAATTAGGATAGCAAGCATAGCAAGGGTTGGATAAAATTACTTCGTCGCCGGGATTGAGTAAAACGGAGAAGATTAAGAACATAGCTGGGGATGTACCAGAGGTTATGACTATTTGATCGGGTGCTACCTCTACATTATATTTCCTGTGATAATGTTCCGAGATGGCTTCCCTAAGTTCAGGGAGCCCCAGACTGTGAGTGTAACCCGTCTTCCCCTCTTTCAATGCTTTGTATGCGGCTTCTTTTATGCAATCGGGTGTATCAAAATCCGGCTCACCTATTTCCAGGTGGATGATTTTTTCTCCCTTTCTCTGCATAGCTTGGGCCCTCTCTAAAATGTCCATGACGATGAAAGGTGGTATTTTTTGGGCTCTTTCCGATATCATTTCTCCTCTCCCATATAAAATTGGTGCAATATTTAGCATATATGGAACGGAAGAGAAAGTGCAAGAAAAAATATTTGTGAATTTTCTTGACAAGAGTCATGCGGCGTGGTATGTTTACAATTGGCCCCAAGTAGTGGGAGGCAAATATCGAGTAGGGGAAACTCGAAAGATAGGAGCCAAAAGCTATTTGGGGCCTTAATATTCCCATCTTATTCAGATGGGATCTTCTTTCTATAATCCTTTGAGCCTCTTGATCCCGGAATTTCTTCAAGGGACCGGTGATATGAGGTAAAATATGATACAAGTGGCTTATAGGTTACAAATTACCAAATTAAAATGACCAAAACAAAACCAAAATCTAGAAGAATATTAGTTTTGAATTTCGAAAATTTGGATTTTGAATTTGTTTAGGATTTAGAATTTGGAATTTAGGTTTAGGGCACAAATGACTTAATTTAGTTGAAAAGTGGGGATGTATTTGAGGGATTATTTAGTGAGAGCCGTTACCCTTGAAGGTTTGGGAGCGGTAGCTGCCATAACCACAAATTTGGTGGAAGAAGCCCGGAGGAAACATCGGACTTATCCCACGGCAACTGCCGCTTTGGGTCGGACTCTCACCGCTGGTGTACTGATGGGCAGTTTATTGCAGCCTCCCCAAAAGCTGACAATCCAGATTTTGTGTAGTGGACCTTTGGAGGAGATAGTGGTCGAGGCGGATGCCGGAGGGAATGTCCGCGGCTTTGTAAGAAGACCTCATATTCACCTTCCGATTCGAAGCGGAAAGTTGGATGTGGCCAGGGCTGTGAAAGAAGGAGTACTTTGTGTGGTTAAGGATTTGGGTTTGAAAGAACCCTATACGGGATGCGTGCCCCTGGTTTCAGGAGAAATTGCCAAGGATATTACCCATTATCTCGCCGTTTCGGAACAGCAACCTTCGGCGACTGCTTTGGGTGTTATGATTGATAAGGATAACTCGGTCAAAGTTGCAGGTGGATTTCTCATTCAGCCCGTAGCCGGTGTAAGCGAGGAAGTCATCGGTGAAATCGAAGAAAATTTGAAAAATTTGCCCTCCTGTAGCCAACTCCTTCTTGAGGAGAAAACGCCCGAAGGAATGTTGCAGAAAGTACTGAAGGGTTTTACCTTGGATATCAATCAAATAAAGAATATTCAATTTAAGTGCAGGTGCTCAAAGGAGAAGTGCAGAGAGGCTTTGATTGCTTTGGGCATTAAGGAGATCGAAGACATGTTGTCCAAAAAACGAGAGGTGGAGATGTGGTGCAATTTCTGCAACGAAGAATATGTTTTTAGCCTTTTAGAATTGGGGGGTATTTTAACTGAAGTCAAGCGGAGGAAAGGTCTGCATAAAATTCATTAGTCTTAAGGGGGAATATCGATGGATTTGGCGCAAATTTGCACGAAGATTCGGGAAAATTTCGATTCCAAGAATTTAGCTAGGGAAAAGGGACTTTCCTTTTCTCGTCAAGCCATCAGGGCTTCCAGCAACGCCATAAGAGCCATCCATCGAGGCGAATTTTCAGAGGCCGAGGAGTTGCTGGCTGAGGTGAAGGAGGCTTTGGATAAAGCCGAGAATTTACTCAAGGAGCACAAAGATATCTATTATGCTGGATTTTTTCAAGATGCCCAAAAGGAGTACGCTGAAGCCAGGATCACTTTAGCTCTAATTCATGGAGGATCCCTTCCCGATCCGGATGAGATTGGTGTTGGGTATCCGCAATTCCTCAATGGGTTGGGCGAAGCGATCGGGGAGCTAAGAAGACATATCTTGGATATCATCAGGGAGGCTAATCTCAAGCGGGGTGAAGAATTGCTTAAAGTCATGGACGACCTGTACTACGCGTTGGTTTCATTCGATTATCCGGAGGCTATCACCCGCGGCTTAAGGAGAACCGCTGACATTGCTCAATCCATAATCCAGAAAACGCGCGGCGATTTGACCACAGCCCTCCGCCAGAGCGAGCTCCAAAAATCGATTGCCAGATTGGAAGAGGGACTAAAGAAGAAGTGAGGGATATCTTTTGGATATCGAGAAGGAATTGGCAGAAAGCTGGAAAAAAATAGGAAAAATTCAAAAGAAACTCATGAGGAAGAGCGAGGATGTAGGGGAGCAAATTTCCATCTTGGAGAAGGAGATAGATAAACTCGTCAGTGAATTAAACAAGCGCCAAGATAAATCCAAGCGCCTTGAATTGTTGACTCGACTTTGCCTTCTCTCGGAGTTGTGTTCGGCCATAGATTTTGATCGCATGATCGAAGCCCGAGAGAAATTTCAAGATTTGTTGCCTCAACATTTCAAAGAGTATTTAGCTCATCTCAAGACCATCCCTTGGCATATCTCCTGGTCGGGTTGTCTTAAGTGTCGTCATTTTTCGGGAAAGTGTAATTTAAATTTGATGCCCCTTGAGGTCTCCGATAGTAAGCACGGTCTTCAGAAGACCTGTCCTTCCTGGGTTAAAAAATCGGGGAAATTATAGATGGTTTTGGTATAAGTATTTAAGTACAAATTTGAAAGGGGAAGGTGAAATGGAGAGAATTCTTTTCCCAACTGATGGCTCGGACACTGCAAGGAAAGCACTGGAATTCGCCATCCACATGGACAAAGGAGCGAGAGCCAAAATTATTGTGCTCACTGTGGCGGAGGCACTCCCTCAAGGGATTGCAGAACAGCAAAGTGAACTGAAGAAACATTTAGAGAGAAGAGCCGAAGCAATTGCCAAGGAAGCAACAATGAAAGTCGCTAAACAGGGTCTTGAAGCGGAGACAATAGTTGCAATCGGTGATCCGAGCGAAACGATAATAAGGCTAGCCAAAGCGGAAAAGGTCGATGCCATCGTCATGGGTACCCGAGGGGTCGTACCCTGTTCATCGATTGGAGTGGGGTGGTCATACACGTCATCTTCTGGGTTAATTGGTTCTTTCCAACTTCTGCCCCAATACGATGGTATGACAAATGTCGGTCTCACTCTGCTGTTCCTTTCCGTAAATTGTCCCCATCCTAATGGGATTTAGCTGCGACTCAACAATTTCAGCTGCCTTACAACTCTTACCTATATCCTAAATCACCTTAGTCATTGAACCAAGCCCGGGTTTTTTGGTGATTTCAATTCTGCTTCCGAACATTTCCTTTAAGTCTTCCAAGTGTGTGACCACGATTATTTTTTTGAAATCATCTTTTATTGCGGAGATTGCTTCGACGAGTTTATCCATTCCTTCATCGTCTTGTGTACCAAAACCCTCATCGATGACCAAGGTTTCTAACTTGGCGCCAGCTCTTTTGGCCAATAATTTGGATAAAGCAATCCTGATGGCAAAGTTGATCCTGAAGGCCTCGCCACCGCTGAAGAGCTCATATTTTCTATCACCGAGTTCTCCGTCGGAAATGGTCACATCCAGGGTTTCAATGACACCACCCGTTTTCTGATTCCTTTGCGTTCTAAACTGCACATTAAATCGTCCATTTGTGAGCTTGTGGAGAAGTTTATTGGCTTCGTCTTCAATCTCCGGAATGGCATTTTCGATGATCAGAGCCTGAATCCCCTTTTTGCCAAAGGCTGTGGCCAGATCAGAGTAGATGGCAATTTCGCTTAAATATCGATCTCGCTCTTTAACGAGTCCTCCTTTTTCTACAAGCTTATTTTGGCAATTTTTCAAAAATTCTTGGTTAATTGCGATTCGATTGGAGAATTCCCTCTCCGCTTTCTTTAACTCCTCAAGTTCTTTTCCCCTTAAGCATATCTGTCTTTCCAGTTCGGGCAACCGGTTTGTCTCTTGGAGAAGCCTGGTTTCTTTTTCTCTATCCCGTTTAAGGATATCGATCTTTTCTTGTTTTTGTGATTCGAAGGTGTACAGGGTTTCCTTGAGGGATTCCATCTTTGCCAAGGCATTATCCAGCTCAAATACTCTTTGCTCATAGGATAAAAGCTCTTTAATNNTTGCCAAAGGCTGTGGCCAGATCGGAGTAGATGGCAATTTCGCTTAAATATCGATCTCGCTCTTTAACGAGTCTCCCTTTTTCTACGAGCTTATTTTGGCAATTTTTCAAAAATTCTTGGTTAATTGCGATTCGATTGGAGAATTCTCTCTCCACTTTCTTTAACTCCTCAAGTTCTTTTTCCCTTAAGCATATCTGTCTTTCC
>DDKQ01000019.1:0-7069 GCA_002339355.1 Candidatus Subteraquimicrobium carltonvillense
AGGGATAGGGCATAAGGAAGTTAGGATTACGAGAATTGGGAAATTGCCGAGTAGTTGGGATGTTGTAAAAGTAAAAAATGTTGGGCACGTATCTACAGGGAAAACACCATCTACTTTAGAGCATTCTTATTGGAATGGGCAAGTTCCCTTTATAACACCTGCGGACATGGAAAACAATAAATACGTTCTTGACACCGGCAGACATGTGACGCTTAAAGGTGTGGAATTAGCAGGGGGTATTTTGCCTCGCGACACAGTTTTGGTTGTTTGCATTGGTTCTACAATCGGGAAAACAGGTATGACCGCGAAGGACAGCGTTACCAATCAACAAATTAATGCGATTAGGTGTAATGCAAAGAATGATCCACATTATATTTATTATGCGATTACATATAGATCAAGATTCTTAAAATCATTTTCTGGTATTGCAGCAGTTCCGATAATCAACAAGACGCTACTTGAGCAGTTTGAAATTCCGCGGCCGGAGCTGCCTGAACAAAAGAAAATTGCTGAGATTTTGAGCACAGTTGATGGGAGACTAGAGCTTCTGAGGAGCAGGAAAGAAAAACTGGAAAGAATCAAGAAAGGCTTGATGAATGATTTGCTAACCGGCAAGAAGCGAGTAAAGGTCTAGGTGTAACTGAAGTGATACAGAAGTATGTTAAAGACACAGTTTATGTTTTTATAGATGCATCCAATATTTATCACTCCCAGAAAAAGCTAGGCTGGAAAATTGCTTTCTTGAGGTTGAAGAAATATTTTGAAAAGAATACTGCTCTGGGCAAAATTTACTATTACACTGCATATGACCCAGATTATGCCCAGCAGCGTAAATTCTTAGACCTATTGGAAATTAGTGGATATACAGTAAGAAAAAAGAGAGTGAAATTCATTAAAGATTCCGATCACGAAGAAGGAGGGTTTCATAAAGGAAATCTGGATGTCGAATTAACCATCGATGTGGTTCATAACAGAGATAATTTTCAATCCTTCGTGCTGTTATCTGGTGATAGCGATTTTGAGGCATTAATTAAGTATTTAAAATCATACGGAAAGAGGTGTGTGGTCATTTCAACTAAAGACCATGTTTCAATTGAGTTGGTTAAACAGTCGAAGTTTATTGATTTGAAGAAGCTGAAAGGCGAGATTGAGTTAAAAGGGGAAGGTGGTCAGAAATAAAAAAATCCCTCCGGTTTTCACCAGAGGGAAGTTTGGCACTGCCCTACCGTAGTAGGACAACTAGAATATATATTATATATATAAATATGTCAAGAATTTTTTGACTTATTAGCTTATCCGGCCAGGTAATTGAAATAGATTAAGAGAATGAAAGGTAAAGTAGGTTCTCTAAACAAATTAGGAGAAAGATGGGAATGGGTTTTGACGAGAAAACCTTAGTTGAAAACTATATTGTTCAGGAGCTCCAAGAAAAGGGCTGGAAGTTTGTTCCAGCTGAGGAGCTTGAGAGAGATAGCTATGAGGAACCTCTTTTAATCCCCAATCTTATCAGAGCACTTGAGAGGATAAACAAGGGGTTTGATATTGGAGACGAAGAGATAAATAAGGTTTTGAATGAACTCAAACTTACCGGCACAGGGATAGAAGGAGCCAAACGCATTTTGAACTTATACAAGCTTGGTGTTCCCGTGAAATTTGAAAAAGACAGAGTTGTCCGATATATCCAGCTTTTTGACTATGAAAACATTGAGACAAACGAGTTTATCGTCACCAGACAAGTTAATTATGAGGGCAGGGAAGGGATAAGAACCGATGTAATGCTTTACATTAACGGCATTTCCCTTGTCGATATAGAGTGTAAAAATCCAACAAGCATCACAGAAACCTGGTACAACGCTTATCGGCAGATAAAAGACTACGAAAAAGCCGTTCCTGAACTTTATAAATATGTTCAAATGGGAGTAGCCGCAGAGAGCAAGGCAAGATATTTTCCCATTGTTCCTTGGCAAGATGATGTATGGACACATGAGTGGCGGGAGAGCGACTTAGATTCCATTGATTCCACGATTGAGATGCTTTCGAGAAATGCCCTTTTAGACATTCTCAAACACTTCCTCTTTTTCAGAGTGGAGTTTGGAAATGCTACCAAAGTAATCACCAGGTATATGCAGTACCGCGCTGCCAACAAGATGGTAAATAGGGTTATCAGGAATTTACACCCTCACCCTATCCCTCTCCCCTCCAGGGAGAGGGAAATAGAAGAGAGGAAAAATAGGGGGCTTATCTGGCATTGGCAGGGAAGCGGAAAAACACTCACTATGATTTTCGCCGCTAACAAGCTTTACTACGCAAGTGAGCTTGAGAATCCCAGCGTCTTCTTCATCGTTGACCGAATTGAGCTTGAGGACCAGCTATACAATGAGTTTTACTCTTTGGACATAGTTCAGCCTGAAATCATCGGCTCCATAGACGAGCTTAAAAATGTCTTGAGCTACGACGACTATCGGGGCAAGCGAGGCGTGTTTATTGTCCTCATCCACAAGCTTAGACCGGAAGAACTCAAAGAGCTGCAAGAAGAGCTTGAAGAAGTATCAAGGGGAAAAACAACCATAATGAGTCGCAACAACGTCATTGCCTTTATAGACGAAGGGCACCGTACTCAATACGGAATGCTGGCAGCTCAAATGAAGGCTATCCTTAAAAATGCCTTCTTCTTTGCTTTGACAGGTACACCCATATCTAAAAGAGGGAGAGACACCTATCTTGAGTTTAGCTATCCTCCCAAAGAACCTTATCTGGACAAGTATTTCATCACCGACTCTATAAGAGACGGCTTTACGATAAAAATCGTTTACCAGCCAAGACTCGAAGAAGAACATTTAAAGAAGGACTTGCTTGAAGCGTTTCTTGAGATGGAGTTTGAAGAACTTCCTGAGCATGTGAGGGAGGATGTGGAGGAAAGAGTAAAGCGGAGGCTAAACCTCATAAAGCTAGTTCTTGAGAATCCAGAGCGGATAAAGGTTGTAAGCGAGGACATAGCCCAGCACTTCAAGGAAAATGTGGATGGCAAGTTTAAAGCCATGATGGTAGCGGCAAGTAGAAAAGCGTGCGCCCTCTATAAGAACGAATTAGATAAGCACCTACCCAAGGAATACTCTGAGGTTGTTATGACAACTTATGAAAGAGGTGAGGTAGTACCAGTAATCCAGGAGCTTGTAGCGGAGTCTAAAGCAAGATATGAGATCAGGGAAATGGGTGAAATCAGAAAACGAGTGGTAGAGAAGTTTAAGGAAGAGGAGATTCCCAAAATCCTAATCGTTACCGATATGTTGCTTACGGGCTTTGATGCTCCCATTCTTCAGGCGATGTATCTCGATAAGCCTCTAAAAGAGCATCGGCTTCTTCAGGCAGTGGCAAGAACGAATAGACCCTTTAAGGACCTGAAGGAAGCGGGGGTTGTAATTGATTATGTTGGCGTTTTGAGAGAGTTTAAGAAAGCCCTGGAAATGTATCGCGAAGAGGACATTGCTGGAGCACTGCTTAGTTATGACAGCGTAAGGAAAGAGTTTGTGGCTCTTATCAGAGAAATTCTTGAAATATTTGAGGAAGTGCCGAGGGACTACGAAAGGGATACCTTGCTCAAAGCTATTGAGATTCTCGCCACGGATGAAGAGAAAGGCAAAGAATTTGAGGAAAAGTATAGACATTTACGGAAGATTTTTGAACTTCTTGGACCAGACGAAGTTAAACTTGAATACTTTGAGGACTACAAATGGCTTTCTGCCATTTACACCTACTATATGAAGGTTGTGGTGCAAAAGCCCACGTATGAAGGGTATGTGCAAAAGTATTACGAAAAAACGATAAAGTTTGTCCACAAGGCTACAGAGATAGATAAACTCGAAAAAGAGCTCCCCGCGATAGCCTTTGACGAAGATTATCTAAAGAAACTGGAAGAGAAGGTCAAGAGCAAGAAAGAGAAAGCTGCCAATATCCTTTTTACGCTGAATAGACTGGTTCTTGTGGAGAGACACAGAAGCCCTATTTATGAATCTTTGGTGGAGAGGGTGGAGCGCCTCTTAGAGATGTGGAGAGAGAAGACCAAGGATTACGAAAGGATATATGTGGAGGGCGTGAAGATATTTGAGGATGTGGGTACTCTTTCAGAGAGACAAAAGACTTTTAACCTCTCAGATATGGAATATTCAATGTTACTTGCTCTTGAACGGAAGCTGAGGGAAACCGATGAGTTGGTTGAAGAGGTGAGAGGACTTTCACAAAGACTTGAAGAGCACATGTTTCCCGGATGGATTACTCAAACCACCGTTCGGAAGGAAGTGGAAAGAGAGGCAAGAAGGTTTGTTAGGGGCTTAAAGAGAATACACAGCCTCTCCCTGGATGAGATGGACGATTTGTACGAGAAGCTTATGGAGAACGTGAAAAACTATGGAGTTTCCTGATGTAGGTTACAAACTTTCATATAGAAATGTAAAGTACCCGCGATTGGAATTTAGAACGGGAGAGCTTTTACTTGTTTTACCCTTCAGTCATGACCCAAATGCTGTTTTGGAGAAGCACAGAGATTGGATCCGCCAGAAGATTGAGTTTATGGCAGAGAGCTTGAAGGATTCATCAGAGAAAGAGATAGTTGATAGAACTCATGAGGAATTTAGATCTCTCGTTCATTTTTACGTCCAGGAAGTTTCGGGAGAGCTGGGGGTTAAGGTTAATAAGGTTTTCTTTCGGAAGATGAAAACCAAATGGGCAAGCTGCAGCCCCAAAAGGAACTTGACCATTAATAGTCTGATGAGATATTTACCTGAACATCTCTTAGAGTATGTAATCTTCCATGAAATTACTCACTTAGTTGAAAAACGCCACAGCGATAAGTTTTGGAAGATAATTTCAGGGGAGTTCAGCAACTACAATGAATTTGAAACAGATTTATTCGCCTATTGGTTCTTGATACACAAGGATTCAACTGTCCGAAAATTAAACTTGCATTAAAACGGCAAAATGATGTCCGACACTCCACAAGCCTGTAAGCTTCCAAAAGATTAGGCATAATTGCAAATTCGCACAATCGGGCTCATCGACCAAATCGTCTGTGAACTCGGGAGGCAGTAAGAGTTAAAAAACCCGTTTTAAGAACCGCGCGAGCGGTTTTTATTTTTGTCGCTGAGCAGACCACATAGGATTTTGCAAAGATTTAGAGAATCTAAAAAGAGAAACCAAATCGCTGCAAACCCTATGGCGGAGGAATATGGAGTGGAAACCACAGAAAAGATCGTGGAGTCATATTGTCGCTACATTAAACGCTGGTTCACTATTCCCAATATAAAATGTCAAGGGCAGTACGAAATCGACCTCCTTGCTATCGATCCATCGCGTGGCGATGTATGCAAGCGTTACCATATCGAGTGCGGTATTTCCATTTCCGGAGCATATTCAAGACTCACAGGGAGAGAGTTTTCACTGGACCAACTCAAAAAACGCGTTGAGCAAGCTAGCCAGCGGAGAACCTTCGGGTATTTTGCTGAGCGTAAGTTCAGTTCCCGCGAAGTGATATCCGAGCTTGAAAAATACGGCTTCAAAGAGGGAAATTACACGAAAATTATTGTCACTTGGGGCTGGACACCCGAGGCAAAAAGGCAAGCTGATAGTAAGGGCATCATCCCTTGGGATTTTCTCGATATTATAAATGAGATCGCAGAAGCATGCCGCGATAAAAGAACTTATTTCACAGATGACACCCTTCGGACTATCCAACTCTTCGCTCGATCGGGCAGGTAGGCTGAAAAGTAAGGTTTGGGGTCGGGCTTGAATAATTTGACAAACTGACTGGCTCATCGGCCAAATCGTTTATAAACCTTGCCTCCCGTTCTATCCTAAACCCGCATTCTAGTTTGACTCTGCAGTCAAAGTTGACTACAATTGTAGTCAGAAAGGACTACAAAATGCCTGAAGTTATTGAAATTACAAGATCAAAACTTAGAAGAGAACTCCTGCGCCTTTATTTTACCAACCCTGAAAACGAATATTATCTGCGGGAGCTCGAACGCCTTTTGGGCTTTTCAGCGGCAAACATTCGTCGCGAACTCCTCAAATTGGAAAAGACTGGCCTCTTTAAAACGAGAGGAGAAGCAAATTTAATCTATTACAGTCTGAATAAAGACTACCCCCTTTATAACGAACTCAAAAACATCGTCTTCAAGACAATAGGCGTGGAGGGAGCCCTTAGAGAGATTATGAACACGGTGAGGGGAGTCGAGGTCGCTTTGATTTATGGTTCATTTGCTGCGGGGGAGGAAACAGGAATGAGCGACATCGATCTTCTCATTGTTGGTCAGCCAGCCGAAGAGGAACTGATGACCAAGATAGATGAATTAGAAGAGAAGCTTAAACGTGAGATCAACTACACGATCTATTCAAGGACCGAATACAACGACCGCAGGAAAAAGAAAGACACATTTGTCCAAAATATCTTGGCAAGACCCAAAATCATGCTGAAAGGTACCGAAGGTGAACTTTGACGATCTGGTAAAATCTGGTCGGCTCAAAGTGGGAAAAACCGGTAAAGACAAAATTGCTGAACTTCTTCAGTTCGCGGAGACTGAGATTGGTGCAGCCAAATATCTTCTTCCCAAGTATAAAGCGATAGCCTACAAGTCCGCTTACGATGCTTTAATCCATGCGGGTAGTGCATTGATTAGACATTATGGGTTTCGCCCAACTCAGAAGTACACGCACGCTACGATAGCTGAGTTTACCGATCGGGTTTTAGGCAAAGAGTATAGTAAGCTCGTTAAGAGATTTAAAAGGATGCGAAGAAAGCGTCATCCACTACAATATGATGCAAGCTTCGTCGAGTCAGAAGAGGAAGTAAGAAAGAGTATCGACGAGGCTCAGGAACTAATCAGAGGGATCGAAGATCACATCGGCATCAAACCACCACAATCGAAAATATTTTGATCCATCTACATTTAGTAAAAAGGGTCGGGCTTGAATAATTTGACAAACTGACTGGCTCATCGGCCAAAACGCCTACAAACTCTACGGGATAACCGACGAGGAAATCGCAATAGTCGAGGGTAAAAATGAAGGAAGATAA
>DDKQ01000019.1:7465-8352 GCA_002339355.1 Candidatus Subteraquimicrobium carltonvillense
GACAGAGATGCAACCAAATATGATGATGATTTGTGGGGCTTTTTCCAAAACTGTTGGCACTTGAAAGATTGGATAAAGAATGACCCTCAAATTCCTCAAAGTGTGAAAGATGGTATTGAGGGACACTTGACGTTAGATCTAAAACCATGTATTGTAACACTTAGTAAGACAAAACATGGGAGACATCTCGATGGGTAGAGTGACAAAGACACTTACAATCTCTCTTCCGCCTCAAGTATTTGAAGAGGTTGAGAGACTAGCTAAACAGGAGAGAAAGACTAAAAGCGAGCTCTTCCGCGACATGATCAGCGTCTATGAGGATTACCTTGACGAAAAACGCTGGCGGCGTTTAAGAAGACTGGGTAGAGAGACGGCAAAAAGGCTGAATATTACCTCAGAGGAGGACATTGAGAAACTGGTACATGAGGCTCGAGGAATTCGGAGCTAAAAGTGTACCGTGTGGTTTTCGATATCAATATCCTCCTTTCAGCCTTCATATTTGGTGGAAACCCTGAGAAGCTATTCCAGCTTGCCCGATCCAAAAAGATTCAACTTCTCACATCTTCAAGTATCCTTACTGAATTCGCCACTTGTTTAAAGGACAAGTTTCTTTGGGCAGATGAAGATATCGCCGAAGCGATCAAGACGATTGGCTATTCCTCGGAGCTTATCAAGCCAACCCAAAAACTAAGAGTGCTTCACGATGATCCTGATAATAGAGTTCTGGAATGCGCTGTTGAAGGGAAGGCTCACTTTATTGGATCAGGTGGCAAACTTCTAGCCCTAAAGAAATTTCAAAATATACCCATCATTAAAGCAGCTGAACTTGTTTCTAAGTTGACGTAAAAACGCAGCGTTAAAATGAGATTGCTTCGCCTCCGGCTCGC
>DDKQ01000026.1 GCA_002339355.1 Candidatus Subteraquimicrobium carltonvillense
AGAAGACGGAGGATTTTGTCCAAATTAGAAGAAGATATTAATCCCATGACCGGGGTGGCCAACATAGTAGATGCCATGCTCGTCTTCGCCTGCGGCCTAATTGTAATGCTTGTTCTCTCCTGGAATCTGCAGAATGTGATCTTCAGCGATGCTTCACCCGAAGAACAAAGGAGAATGATGGAGGCAATTAAAAAGATAGTCAAGATAGAGCAGGGTAAGGAAATCAAGACTCCCCCGCCTCTGGTATCGGGAACTGGTGAAGGTTATGAGGAAATGGGCGTAGTATATAAAGATTCCAAGACCGGCAAGCTGATCATGGTCAGCCCTTAAATTTAAGCAAACATTTAAGCACCTAAAAAGAGTTACCGGAGCTTGGTAGCTCCGGTAACTGTTGCAACTCCTCGGGTCTAATGGAGGTTTCCATTAGTCTTCTTTGTCACTTTGGGGTTTTTCTCCGTTTTGGTATTCCTCTCGGATGCGAAGTTCGCTTTCCTCTTCCTCGTCTCTGGTTCGTTCCCTGTTTTCATAGTTTTCTCGAACCTTTGGTTGATATTTCTTCTGATATTTACCTTTCTCTTCTGGAGGTCCTTTTCTTTCTAGGGCCTCGAGAGCCCTGTCGTGTCCCCTTTGGGAGACTTCGATCGCGTGCTCGATCGCATCTTTAGCTTGTTCGGGCACTTTCTCCAGGAGTCCCTGTAATACCGCGGTATGCTTTGATGTAGCTTCGGCCACTGTTTCATAGACGTCTTTGTCCACTTTATCCTTTTTCTTAATTTCTTCCTCGGCTCTCTCCAGACATTTCTCGTAGCGATCCACGCATTTTTCAGCTATTTCGGGTTTACCTCTCTTCACCATAGCCTGAGCTTCAGCCAATCTCGTTTCTGCGAACTTTGTTAGAAGAGTCACTTTGCCCTTGGGTGAGAAGGCGAAGAAAAGCCGAATCTTCTCAACCCAGGTCTTCAGGAAGTAGAAGGGGCTATCCGGAGTCAGTCCTGGCTCTGTTTCTTCTTCAGTTGCTGTAGCTGGAGCTGCAGCTGACAAAATGAGCAGGGCGACAATGAGCATTGAGATTATTTTCTTGACGTTCATTCTTAGCGCCTCCTTTCATTTCGATCTTTTTTGTTCCGTTTATAAAAACGTAAGAAGATTATTTTGGATACGGGCAACACAAATTTTCTATAACCCTGGGCATAATTCGTTCATGAGAGTTTCTTAAGCATTTTGTGCTGTTTATCCCAGGTCAATGCAAAATGCAAAATAAGGTTTTTGCCCGCTAAGGTCAAATGGATAAACCATTATCACCTACGCGGCGATAAGTAGGTAGTTTGTGATCAATTTTGGCGAGAAGGTTGACATTTGGCTACCCACATGGTAAAAATTTAATTGAGAATAATTCTCAATTACGTAGCTGATGCACAGAGTAGATGAATATTTTAAGAAGTTAAAATCGAAAGGGTTTAAGCTCACCCCACAGAGGGTTCGAATCCTAAAGGCCATAGGTCTTGCTGAGGGTCATCTCGATGTCTGGGAGATTTACCAATCGGTGAATAGAGAATATCCTCCAATTGGATTGGCTACGGTTTATCGCACCCTAGATTTACTGAAAAAGCTCGGAGTCGTCAATGGCTTGGGTTTTGGTGAGGGACACCAACATTATGAGATCAGCCCCGAGCATCACCATCATTTGGTTTGTCTAAAATGTGGAAGTATCGAGGAATTTGATGAGCAAGTGGTGGCAAAGCTCGAAGCCGTCGACAAGCTTGAGAAGGAGTTGAGCGGAAAGCTTGGGTTTAAGATCATCGATCACCAGTTGGAGTTCTATGGTTATTGTTCAAAATGTCGGAAAATCCAGACGGATCCGAAGGATTTTAAGGAGCAAGGGGGATTATGAGGTGAGATTATGGAGATAACCTTGGACGAACTGGAAATTGAAAGACCTGCAGAGATAAAACGCATAGTAGGTGGATTCGGTTTTCAGAGGAGAATAGCGGCTCTAGGTTTGAGGGTTGGTAAGATTGTGCGGAAGGTTGCCTCCGAGCCCTGGAGGGGACCCATCGTGGTTGAGGTTGATGGGACCCGAGTTGCTCTGGGAAGAGGCATGGCCATGAAAATCTTCGTCGAGGAGATTGGGGAATGAAGATACTCCTTATGGGGAATCCCAACGTTGGCAAAAGTGTCATTTTTTCCAGGTTAACGGGAACCGATGTCATAGCCTCAAATTATCCCGGCACCACAGTGGAGTTTACCAAGGGCACCATGAAACTCAGTGGGAAGAGGGCAGAGGTCATCGACGTACCGGGGACATATGCTCTTGAACCCATTTCAAAGGCGGAAGAAGTAGCAGTGGAGATGTTACATGAGGGAGATGTGGTTATCCAGGTCGTTGATGCCACAAATTTGGAGAGGAATTTGTACCTCACGCTTCAACTCATAGAGAAGAAGGTGCCCTTAATCATTGCACTTAATCTTTGGGATGAAGCTAAGCATATAGGGATAAAGATCGATGTAAAGAAGCTTGAGAAACTTTTAGGGGTACCGGTAGTGCCAACCGTTGCTGTCACCGGTGAAGGAATCAAGGAACTAGTCTCCCGCTTGCCACACGCAAGGATTTCAGCTTATAGAAGTACTGACCACGAAAAGTGGGCAGATATTGGAAGGATGATAGCGCAGGTCCAAAGCGTCACCCATCGCCATCACACTCTTTTAGAAAAACTTGGGGATTTGAGCATCAAGCCTTTGACGGGAATTCCTCTCTCCATACTCGTCATGTATCTTGCTTTTCAAATCATAAGATTCATCGGTGAAGGATTAATCGGATATATATTTGAGCCTCTATTTGAACTCTACACACCCCTGGTTATGAAAATAAGTCAGCTACTGGGTCCTGGATTTCTACACGACATCCTGATCGGAACTTTAATAAAAGGAGAGATAGACTACACTCAGTCCATGGGGGTCCTCACTACGGGCTTGTTTGTTCCTTTTGCAATGGTTTTGCCTTACGTATTCTCTTTCTATTTGGTTTTAAGCTTCGTGGAAGATTGCGGTTACCTCCCGCGTTTGGCTGTGTTAATCGACAATGTTATGCATCGATTGGGGTTACACGGTTCTGCAATAATTCCCATGTTGCTCGGTTTGGGGTGTAATGTTCCAGGAATTTTAGCCACAAGAATTTTGGAAACGAGAAGACAAAGATTCATCGCTGCTACGTTAACGGCCATTTGTGTTCCTTGCACGGCTATGCTTGCCGTTGTTGCTGGTTTAGTGGGTAAATATGGGCTCCAGGGTTTAGGAATGGTTTTTATCACTCTTTTTATAGCCTGGGTCATCCTTGGTGTCTTACTGGATAAACTTCTTAAAGGGGAAAGTCCAGAAATATTTTTAGAGATTCCGCCTTATCGAATTCCATACTGGGGAGCTCTCTTAAAAAAGCTGTGGATGCGAATAAAATATTTTTTGAAGGAAGGAGTTCCCTATGTACTGCTGGGAGTATTTATTGCTAATGTTCTGTACACCTTGGGAGTAATTGATTTTGTCGGAAGAATAGCTTCACCAGTGATAGTAGGACTTTTAGGTCTTACTAAAGAGACTGCAGCCGCTTTGATCATTGGATTCCTCCGCAAAGACGTAGCGGTGGGGATGTTATTGCCTCTTGGTTTGACCATGAAGCAACTCATCATTGCAAGCGTAGTACTAACCATGTATTTCCCCTGCGTGGCTACCTTTGCAATTATCGTTAGAGAATTGGGAGTAAAGGATATGATGAAATCCGCGGGGGTAATGATAGTCGGTGCCATCCTGGTGGGAAGCCTACTTAATCTCATCCTATAAAGAGGTGAATTAATGCCCGAGACATTTTCCATTTTATATGCCAGTACAATTGCAGGTTTAGCTACTGGCTTGGGTGGTATTATAGTTTTTCTATTCAGACCTCGCAGTGAAAGGATAATGTCCTTTTCTCTAGGCTTGGCTGGGGGAATTATGCTGGCTGTGATCACCTTCGAACTCATACCCTACGCATTAAAACTCACAAATCTTTTGTACACGGCGTTGGGTTTTTGCCTCGGAATCATGATACTTTTCCTCTTGGATACCATTATTCCTCATATTCACATTGAAACGGGGGAGAAAGAACGAGGTCGCTTGATAAAAATGGGCATTCTCATTGCTCTGGGCATCGGTTTACATAATATGCCCGAAGGTTTAGCTATCGGTGCAGGTTATAAAGCTGCAGCGGCATTGGGATTCACAGTGGCTTTGGCCATAGGGTTACACAACATTCCCGAGGGAATAGCCATTGCCGTTCCATTACAGGTGGGAGGAACAAGTAACCATCGCATGATCTTTGCCACCGTGCTCGCTGGTCTGTGTACACCATTGGGTATGGCAATAGGATTCCTTTTCTATCATATCTCGCGGGCTGTGATTGGTACCTGTTTGGCTCTAGCGGGTGGAGCGATGTTATATATAGTTAGTGACGAATTAATTCCAGAATCGCATAAGCACCACAGTCATTATGCCAATCTTGGTATCACGGTCGGATTTATATTTATTTTGTTCCTATCCGGTCTCCATCTCTAGTCTTCTATAAGAGACAAATATTGGAGAAGCCAAGATGATATTAAGCGAGCTCTTAGCCCAACTACATGATCAGGTCCATGAGTCCCCAAGGATAGAGCGTATTTCCATTGGTGATCGTTACGTTGCAGTTAAATTTGGGAGTGCAGCTGGGGTTGCATATAGACCGAAGGTGGATTCAATACCCATTAAACCAGGGGATGCCTTGCACCTCGCTGAAATGGCTTTAAGCGATAATTTGATGGAGCGAGCCATTGGAATTGCCACCACAAATGCCCTGTCCTGGCTGATAATACCCCAACAATTGAAATTCAGGCGTGGAGATCCCACCGAGTGTATAGATATCCGGGGCAGGGTTATAACGATGATTGGCTTTTTTACCCCTTTGGTAAGGAGATTTGTGGATGCCCAAGAAGTCAGAGTAGTTGAACGAGAGTCTTTCCTGTCTGGCAAGCAGACCCGCTTCTTATCCGAAAGACAAGTACTAAAATGTCCAAATGTTAGATATTTTACCCCTGCTCAAGCTAGTGACGCGGTAAAGGGCGCCCACACTGTCATAATCACTGGATCGGCGCTCGTCTATGGAGGAATGGAGGATTACTTACAGCTGGCTAAAATTTCAGAGGAAGTGATGGTGGTGGGACCCACATCTTCAATGCTTCCCGAGCCATTTTTCAGGAGGGGAGCGACTGCAGTGGGCGGAATCGAGATATTCGATGCCGATATACTCATGGATATCGTGGAAAATGGTGGTGGGACCCGTGACATCATCAGCAAGTGTGCCAGAAAGATCTGGTTTAGAAGGGAGGATTTTACCGATCAACTTTAAGAGATAATTTGTGCATGGGTTAAGTTTTAGTGTTTACCTCTCAAATAGCACAGGTAATGCCCTAAAATTCCTGTAAAAACAGAGAGGCTTCGGTTACCATTTGATTAAAACAGGAAACCAAAAAGAAAGGAGACCGAAGCCTATGAAAAGGGTACCACCATCAAGAAGAATCCGCAAGGAACTAAAGGAAGTGTTAGAGAAAGGAGCAATGGAAAGAAATCTTTTGAGCGAGTTTCTTTTGAAAGGAATGGAGCTTCTCATGCAGGAAATGCTGGAGGCTGAGGTAACCGAATTCCTCCAAAGAGAACATTACGAAAGACACGGGGAAGGGCCTCACAGGGGATACAGGAATGGCTATGAACCCTCGAAGGTCAGATCCTCTGAAGGAGAGATGAAAATAGAGCTTCCTCAGGTGCGGGATACCATGGAGTCCTTTTCCTCGAAGCTCAAGGAGTTCTTCCGGGGAAATACCGATGTCTTAGAGAGACTCGCCGCTGAGATGTATGCCAGAGGTCTATCCACCAGGGACATAGAGGATGCTCTTCTGGGGGCCACCGGCGATCTCATCCTTTCCAAATCCAGCGTCTCCAAGGTGACCGAGATCCTGTGGGAAGAATTCACGCTCTTCCAAGAAAGAGATCTCTCCTCCTTTGAGGTGGAATATCTCTTCTTAGATGCCGTCTACGAGAGCGTGCGCAGGCTTTCGGGGATGAAGGAGGCCATTCTGGTTGCCTGGGCTATCTTAAGGGATGGCAGAAAGGTTCTGCTCTCCCTCTCTCTGGGAAACAAGGAGAGCCATGCTGACTGGCTGGAGTTCTTGAGGAATATGGTGAAACGTGGCTTAAGGGTACCGCTTTCTGTAACCAGCGACGGAGCCCCCGGACTGATCCGAGCCATCGAGGAGGTCTTTCTCCAGTCAATGAGGATCAGATGCTGGGTGCATAAGATGGAGAACCTCTCTTCCAAAGTCCCTCCTGCCCTCTGGCCGGAGATCAAAGCGGAAATCCTTCAGGTAAGGGATGCGGCTACCTACACCTCGGGAAAAGAGCTGGTTCTGAGGTTCATCGAGAAGTACAAGGGAGAGTATCCCTCGCTGGTAGCCTCACTCTCCGAGGATTTGGAAGCCCTCCTCTCTCATCTCAAACTGCCGGTAAGACACAGAAAGAGCGTAAGGACAACTAACCTAATCGAGAGGAGCTTCCTTGAGGAGAAAAGAAGGACCAAGGTAATTCCCGGCTTTTGGACCGAGAAAAGTTGTCTTAAGCTTGTCTTCTCCGTTCTCATTAAAGCCAGTAAACGCTGGAGAAGAGTGTCCATGGAAGAGATGGAACTCAAAAGAATCGATGTTTTAAGGAAAGAACTGGGATTAGATGGAGAGCCAAGAGCAGAAATGAAAGTAAAGGAGGCGGTTACTACCTAATGCCGGGCCTTCTCGTTTTTACAGGAAAAAAAGGACTTGACCAATAGCACAACATCCTTGACAGTTTATTAACAGTAAGTTGTAGCAAGACATCGTTTACACTTTGATAAGAATTTGTAGCAGAAGATCGTTTACATCAAGGGAGAAGGTAATCAAATTCTTGGATCACCTTCCCTTCGTGAACGACTTCTATTGGACTGCACCCCTCCAACTG
>DDKQ01000063.1:0-2563 GCA_002339355.1 Candidatus Subteraquimicrobium carltonvillense
GCGGTCCGTGAATATCGCCATGTCCAGCAATCCCGATAGTCCAAGTCTTTTGGAATTGAGTCTTAAATGAAGCTCTCTCCCTCCGTTCTCTAATCCATAGATACGTAGCTTTCGCCTCTTCTCTAATTCACTTACGCGATTGTGCTCATCCTTTCCATAATCCATCTTTCCAGTCGTTGGTCGGACCAGTGGTATAACATAGGTAAAATAAACCACCCTTGGGCAGTAGATATATTGTTTTATATCGGTTACCCTCAGAGAAGCAGATTGCCCCTGTGAAGTAACGGATTTCATGGCTATTCAGCAGTCCTACTTTTTGTGATTTGCCTCTCGACATTGTTTTTTACATCTATTTCCAATCTCAATTTGATATCCTTATCGCAAATGGGGTAAAGTTGAATATTTCCCTCCCGCTTGCCGAGTGTTTTTCGCAATCGGTGGTACAGCTGTTCTCTGCGGTTATGGTTTAGATCACCGATGAAGGCACTATATTGAATGCGTGCAAGCCCGGCATCCTTACACCTATCAGCAATCTTGTATCGAATTTTATCATCTGGAATGTCGTATATCACCAATGTTTGCATGTTTTTACCCATTTACCAGCTGGCCACGAAAGGTTTATAGGAGCTTTCACCTCGCACAAAAGTAGCGATGGATCTTGCTTGACATTGGATGATTGTTCTAAGCGTACACTTCCTCCGCCGATATCTTTCCTTGCTATCCAATCGATTTAAAATTTTCTCCGCCAGTTCTCTCCTCGATCTCTCACCGAGCTTGCCTTCCTCCATCTGAAAATTAATATTCCTGCCAAGCATTCCAAAGATGGTCTTATCCACAATGGGTTGTCGGAACTCCTCAATTAAATCCAGAACAAGTGATGGCTTACCGGGTCGATCTACATGTAAAAAGCCAGCATAAGGGTCCAATCCCGCAAGGATTATGGCTATCCAGACCTGCGAGTACAGGATTCCGTAACCATAATTAAGTAGAGAGTTGGTAAGATCCGCAGCTCCCCTTTTTTCTCGGTTCATGAAACCAGCCGTTTCTGGTAAAATTTCGGCTATGGTCTGCCAGTAAAGATTTGCTACCCTCCCTTCTATATTGAGCAAGGTGGCTCGGACCTCGTCGATGGTTTGTCCTTTCACCTCTGAAATACCCTTAAAAATTTTCTCCATGTCCTTTATATGCTCGTAAATCCTTCCATAGAGAGAGGGATTAACATTCTTTCGATACTTCGCCATATATTTTAAAAGGTTAATTTGGTTGGCAACCTTGCCTTGAGTAAAAGCTTTACCCAAAAGTAATCCTCTCTTATCAGTAAACGCAAGAAGCTGGGCTCTCCTATTCAAGACGGTCCCTTGCAAGTGAGGAGATTGAATCTGAGCATAGGGCATACCATCGCGAGATAAGAAAGTAATGGGAATTCCAGAATTGGCACACTTCTTTACGGCATCTGAAGAGAACGAGACTCCAGAGGTAGTGACGAGAACCTGTTCTATTTTATAGAAGGGTATTTCTATGATAGCTTTCCCATTTTCCTTAACGATTAGGCGCTCGCTTTTCTTGCCGACGAATGAACCAAAATTTGAGACGATAATATGCATAGGACCACCTAGATATACAATGGTAAGGAATCGTATTGTACAGTAATTTTAACAAAGCATTCTGACAGCTAGTTTGTCAGTGAAGGAAGAAAATTGGGGAATTACTTGTATATTCGGGAAAGGGAGCTAACAGATTTTCTAATTTTTTCTCGAAGCTCTTTGGGTTCTAGAACCTCAGCCTCACCCCCGAAGCTTAAAACCCACGATGCAATTTCCGAGAGCCCGCTTACTAGAACTGTCATAATAACGGAGCCATCTTTGTGTATTTCTAAAATCTGACTTGGGTGCCATCTATCCTCAACGACTCTTTTTGCAGCATTGCAGGTAAACTTTATCTTAACCAAGTGCGATTCACCCCTAATTACCTGCCAGGCATCGCCCATATAATCCTCGAGTGAAAAATCCAAGGGTATCTCAAATGTTTGAGAGGTAACCTCAAGTTTGCGTATTCTATCAATTCTGAACATCTTTATTTCCTTCCTCCAATGGCAGTACGCCACTAAATACCAGGTATTCAAACGGTTTATAAGTCCATAGGGATCGACGAGGCGTTTCGTAATGGCATCTCGCTCAAGGGTATAGTATTCCATTTTCACTCGCTTCTTCGCTCTCCTGGCTTCCTCCAACCTGGCGAATATATCCTTATGCTTACTGTAATCGACAATTGGCTGTGCATTATATAAGACTTTCTCCGCAATTTCGGTCGAAGATTCTCTAATTTCGGGTGGGAGGACAGCTAATATTTTAGTAATTGCAGAACTGGCAGCTTCACTAAAAGGTGTACCTCTATACTGAGCTAGAATGCCACTGCTCATCACCAAAGCCAGGGCTTCTGAGAGGGAAAAATGCAGAGTTGGCAGGAAGAATCCTCGCGTAATTTTATAGCCATTGTCGAAATAAATGGGGACTCCGGCCACGCGTAAAACATTGATATCACGGTAGATCGTCCGCTCAGATAC
>DDKQ01000063.1:2922-9624 GCA_002339355.1 Candidatus Subteraquimicrobium carltonvillense
GCCAGGTCTCTAGCTCGTAAGTTTGGATTGCTTTCGATGAGGGTAATTAAGCGAAAAAGCCGCCAAAGTTGACCTGTCTTATCCATTTAGGTGTCCCTATTCCCCACAGGTATGTTGAGCCAAATGCTTTAGTAACACAATATATTCGCTTATTGGAAAGTATTTCCCTTTAAGCATAAGAGATTGGCGGGGCAAATTGGATTTTCAAGATTTCAGAAGCTAAACTCGTAAAAGGGGTATTGAAAGGCTTCGAGGAGCAGGCTGGGGATTGAGAAAATGTTCTTTATGTGAACTCTCCAGCGGGCAATAGCGGATAATTAGAAATTTATCACTTGCTAAGGGGAGTAACAAATTTACTCAAAGCTCGGATTAGGTCTCTCACAGCGATCGCAATATTGGGGATAGCAGCAAAGACTAATTCATCTTTTATGATATCATACTCGTGTACAATTCTATTTCTTAAGCTTATGGCGGGGATCATCGCTTCAGCAAGCTCTTCTGAGATTACATTGAACTCTTTCAATTTAATTATCACTTCTTTTCTATTTTTGGGTGGCTGCTTAGATAGGTCGATGACGATAATTTCGCCTGCATCTATCACCGATTCGACCACAAGTTGAATTTGCCGTTCGATGGCTCGTTTCTTTTCGAGATTCGATAAATGTTCCTGAAGCGATTTTGGGCGAAGTTCTTCTAATTCTCTCAGATAACCTTTGGTGTTGGCTAATTTTCTGAAAATCAGATCCGCTCTTTTTATTCCAGGCATTATTTCCCCTTTAGAACGTATTCCTTGGTAAGCTCTCGGTATTTTTGCTCATCTTCGCTCACTTTGGTGGCATATAATTGAAATTCGACAAAGCTATCGGGATTTTCTTCGTAGAGAGGGATACCGTCTCGAGCTATTTCGTAGATCAGAACCGAATCAGCCTCATTAATGAAGGTGACATCAATTTCCGTTGGAAAGAGCAGGGAAAGTTGACTGATAAGAGCAATTTCTTCTTTGGAAGTCAAATGACGGGTTGTCCTTATGGCTATGTCAATATCGCTTCCTCGCTTGGGTAGATGCGTAGCGTAAGAACCAAAGAGGACGATCAAATTCAAATTATATTCCTTAGCTATTTTGGTTAACTTACGCTTAGGAAGTCTCATTTTAAAGGTTCTCCTTCCTATTTGTTGCCATGATTATAACATAAACCTTTCATTTTAGATGTATAACGAGTTGGCTTAGAAGGATAACAGTAATTACCTTTCAGCAGCTAAACTCCATAAAAGGAGTATTAATACTTGATTTTGTGATAAAAGACTGGTATCAAAAGAGAGTAAAGCATTAGGAGGATAACTCCATGGAACTGGAAATGAGTAAAAAGAAAATCATGTTTCTGGAAACCAGACCGCAGTTTTTGCTGCTGACACCGGTCTGTGTTTCGGTTGGCTTCGCTGCGGCTGTTTATGAAGGATATTTCAATGGACTGCATTTAGTGCTGGCTCTAATAGGCGCTCTTTTGGCTCACATAAGCGTGAATGTCCTCAATGATTACTTCGATTACAAACGGGGGACGGATTTACTCACGGTTAAGACTCCCTTTAGCGGGGGGAGTGGATTCCTACCTCAAGGATTGGTAAAACCCGAAGATGCTTTCAAACTTGGATTCGGTTCTCTGATAATCGGACTGATCATCGGGGCATACTTCATATACAATTACCCAGTTCTACTTCCCATCGTCGCTTTAGCTGCATTTTTAATCTATGCTTATACTCCACTTTTGACAAAGGTTGGGATCACGGAAGTGTTCCCGGGGTTGGGATTCGGTCCGCTAATGGTCATAGGCGCCTACATTACTCAGCTTCCAGTTGGAAGTTTCCATATCTCGCCCACTGCGATATTAGCTTCGGTTCCAGCAGGGATACTCGTTAGCAACCTATTGTTTTTGAACGAAATTCCAGATTATGACGCGGATTTGAAAACGGGAAGAAAGCATGGAGTTATACTCCTGGGGAAAAAGAGGTCTTCAAGAGCTTATGTCCTGTTCCTTGCCCTAGCCTATGCGTCGATAGTCATACCAGTAATCCTCAATCTCCTACCCTTATACGCCCTTCTTGGTCTGGCAACCATTCCAATAGCCGTAAAGGCGAGCAAAGGTGTCTTAAAAAACTTCGATCAGACCGATAAATTGGTGCCCAGCCTTGGTCAGAACGTATTGGTGGTATTGGCAACACCTGCACTGGTCACGATAGGCTTTTTAATCGCGGCAATTTAGATTTGGAGGGTAATTTGTCCTTCCTTTTCCTTTATTTCTTAGTTTTTATAATCTCCATCTTCATTCTCTCGAAGTCGTCCGATGCCGTTCTCGTCAGAGTCAAGAGGGTTGCTCGACTTTTGGGTATCTCCGAAATCGCAGTGACTCTCCTCGGGCTATCGATTCTTGCCTCTTTACCGACATTTTTGATCTCGCTCTTCGCAGCCTTGAGACATACCTCCAGTGTATCCTTGGGAACGATCGTTGGATCCAACATCTTTGCCCTCCTTGTGGTGCTGGGAATAGCTGCTCTCATTAAACCCTTTCATGTGAAAATGGTCATAGAGGAGAGGGATGGGACCTGGTTGTTACTTTCCAGTGCCATCTTACTCATCTTCGCTCGGGAAGGCATAAATCGTTGGGAAGGAATCGCCCTCGTCGCCTTGTATTTCCCATATATCTATTCGGTCTACCACAAGGAAAGAGGGAAAAAAAGATTAGTCACTCCCTTAAAGAAGCGCCTTAGCAAAGGTAAAGAGATATTCGCCCTTTTGTTCATCACACTGATCATGCTCGGTAGTGCTGAGCTGGTCCTGCGCAGTGGACTCAAGCTCGCAGCGGCTTTCCACGTTCCCGATGTGATAATGGCCTTGATCTTGATTGGAATTGGGGCTTCCATCCCTGAAACCACGATAGGTGTGCTCTCTGCGTTAAACAAGCACACGGAGGTCACTCTGGGCGACGTCTATGGCACCGATATTTTTACAGGGCTATTCATCCTCGGGGTCTGCGCCATCGTCTCACCGATTCCCGTGAGTCCACTCATTCAAAGCTTTACCATCCCTTACTTCATCCTGGGAACGATCATTCTCCAGCTTTTTTATGCCACGGGGCATAAGGTTGGACGCCCGGAGGGTTTCTTCCTTCTACTGCTCTATGCATACTTTGCCCTTGCCCAGCTGGGCATTCTACCAATGGTATAGCTTTAAAATTGCTTCTTGATCGCCTGTAGAATGGGGATCACATGGTCTTCATGCATTTTAGTATTCTTCGATAGATTTTCAGGATGGCTTCCTTATTAAGGGGACCCGCATTTGAGGCGATGACCTTCTCTAGGATTTCCCTCTCCCGCTCGATATCGAGGTGGGGAAGTCCCCCTTCGATCTTGAGTTGTTTGATAGCTGAGACGAGCTCGGCTCTTTTATTTAGATGCTCCAGAATTTTCTGATCTATTTCGTCTATTTGACTCCGTAATTTTTCAATCTTCTCTTCAATTTCGCTCATCATCGCCTCCTACCTCTTTATCTATTATTCCCATTCGATGGTGCTGGGAGGTTTTGAGCTGATGTCGTACACGACCCTGTTTACCCCGGTAATCTCATTTATGATGCGATTGGAAATCCTTTCCAAAACCTCGTACGGGAGACGAGCCCAATCGGCGGTCATGGCATCCTCGGAGATCACGGCTCGAACGACGATGGGATAGGAATAGGTTCTTTCATCTCCCATCACTCCCACGGTACGCACACAGGGAAGCACCGCAAAGGATTGCCAGAGCTTCCTGTAAAGTCCGGCGCGTTTTATCTCCTCCTCAACTACGGCATCGGCTTCCCTTAAGATGTTCAACCGTTCCTCGGTGACTTCCCCAACTATCCTGATGGCGAGACCCGGTCCCGGGAAAGGCTGACGCCAAACGATCTCCTCCGGAAGTCCCAATTCCTCACCCAAAGCTCGAACTTCATCCTTAAAAAGTTCCCGCAGGGGTTCAATCAATTTAAAATCGTGCTTAAGGGGAAGTCCACCCACGTTATGATGGGTTTTTATCTTTGCCGCATCCTTCGTACCACTTTCAATGACATCGGGATAGAGAGTGCCCTGAACCAAAAATTTAACCTCCCTAAGCTTTTTCGCCAGCTCCTCAAAGGTTCGAATGAACTCTTCCCCTATTATCAAACGTTTGGACTCAGGGTCTACTATACCTTTAAGTTTATTCAAGAATCTCTCTTGGGCTTTGACGTGGATGAGATTGATTCGAAAATGCTTCCTGAAGGTCTCCTCGACTTGCTCTACTTCGCCTTTGCGCAGGAGTCCATGATCAACAAAGACACAGGTGAGGTTGTCGCCGACGGCTTTATGGACGAGGATGGCTGCCACCGCTGAATCCACTCCCCCGGAGAGACCACAGATGATTTTGTCATCCCCCACGGTTCTCTTTATCTCCTCGATGGATTTTTCGATGATGGAGACCATGGTCCATGAGGGAATGCAATTGCACGCATTGTAGAGGAAATTCTTCAGGATATCCATACCATATGGGGTGTGAATTACCTCGGGATGGAATTGAACACCATAGAGCTTATCCTGATCATTTTCCATGACAGCAATGGGGGTGGTCTCTGTGAGGGCGGTGGCTTTGAAACCGGGTGGGGGAGTCTTCACCGAATCGCGGTGGCTCATCCAAACATTCTGCTTCCGCGGTAGTCCATCAAGGAGCAGGGTATCCTCTCGAGCGGTGAGCTTCGTTTTACCATATTCACTTTTGCCGGTTCGAGCCACTTCTCCCCCCAAGAGGTGAGCCATGAGCTGCATCCCATAACAGATCCCCAGAACGGGGATACCCAACTTGAAGATTTCCCTGTTACAGCTCGGGGCTTCTTTTGCATAGACGCTTGCGGGTCCACCTGAAAGGATCAATCCCCTTGGTTTTCTCCTCCTTATCTCCCCCATGGAGATGTCGTAGGGAACGATCTCCGAATAAACCTTACACTCCCTGATCCTTCGGGCAATGAGTTGGCTGTATTGAGCCCCAAAATCGACTACCAATACCCTTTGTATATCACCTTGCACCCATGTTCACCTCAAAAATTCCATTGACAATCGTCTATCGACTATCGAGTGGTTAGGGGATTGTCATCCCCTGGATTTTCTGGAGTAACTTGCCCTCCGTCTGGATGGATGGAGCCACAATCACCTCCGCCTTCTGGAAGGATTTGATGTTTTCATATCCACAGGTAGCCATAGAAGTTTTAAGGGCACCAAAGAGATTTAAGGTGCCGTCATTTTCGTGAGCGGGACCGATCAGAATTTCCTTTAAACTGGCTGCGATTCCGGCATATACCCTGGTGCCCCTGGGTAGCTCGAGATGGAAGGTAGCCATCCCCCAATGGTAGCCCCTCCCCGGAGCCTCCTCTGCCCGAGCAATGGGGGCACCGATCATCACCGCATCGGCACCACAGGCAAAAGCCTTTGCGATGTCTCCCCCCGTTCTCATCCCGCCATCGGCGATAACCTGAACATATTTTCCCGTCTCATCGAGATGTCTCGTTCTCGCCGCGGCTGCATCGGAAATCGCCGTTGCCTGGGGTACACCCACCCCCAACACCTGACGAGTGGTGCATGCCGCACCAGGACCAACCCCCACCAAAACCCCGACGGCGCCAGTGCGCATCAGGTGGAGGGCGGTAGCATAAGATGCGCAACCTCCTACGATTACGGGAATATCAATGGAGGCGATGAACTTGTAAAGATCCAGAGGTTCGCATCGAGAACTCACATGTTCGGCGCTGACCACCGTACCTTGAGTGAAGAGGATATCGAGTCCCGCCTCCAAAGCGATTTTATAGTACCGCTCAACCCTTTGAGGGGTGAAGGAACCAGCGGCTATAACTCCTGCTTCTTTGATTTCCCGAATTCGTAGGGCAATCAATTCCGGTTTTATTGGCTCCTGATAGATCTCCTGTAATTTTCGGGTCGCCTCCTCGTCCGAGAAACCGGCGATTTCTTGAAAAATTGGTGCCGGATCTTCGTAGCGTGTTTGTAGCCCCTCCAGATTTAAAACGGCAAGCCCCCCTAACTTCCCCATCTCAATGGCGAGTTTTGTATTCACCACGGCATCCATGGCAGAAGCCAAAACGGGCAATTTGAAATGAAAACCTCCGATTTCCCAAGAAATATCGACGTCTTCCGGATCCCTTGTTCTTCTACTGGGAACAATGGCAATATCATCGAAACCGAAAGCCATCCTTCCCTTTTTTCCCTTACCAATCTCCATTTCCATGTCCTAATACCCCCATCAAGCCTCTCATAATTTCCAAAACTTGAATCTTCCCTTTAAAAAACAACCCAGAACGTTTTAACCCAAATTTCTAGGTCAAGTCCTGGGTGTTTAATCCGCTTTGAACTTCCGCCACCTTACTCTTTACCTTTGTATCAGGATTTAAAATTAATTTATCTTAGCACCCTAAAAGAAATGGTGTCAAGATTTTTGATTCTCGTCTCCGGGGGGATTTCCTTCCATGGGACACAAATAATGGATTCTGCATGGGTCATAATTCTTTCAGTTCTCCTGGTATCATTTGACCACCTCAAAAAAATTCCAAATTCTAATTTCTAAATGTAATGTTTACGCACATTGGTAACAATTCTCTGACATAAAATATTGATTTCTTCTCTGGCGTGGAGTAAG
>DDKQ01000023.1 GCA_002339355.1 Candidatus Subteraquimicrobium carltonvillense
TTTCATAAGCGAGGCTCCGACCTTTCTTAAGCACTTACCCCTCCCTCAAATGTGTAAGTGCAAAACCAACTCGTTAATAGTCCAATTTAAGATGTAAATGGTGAATGAATTGAAGGTGAATGGATGTGAAGAATATCGTGCTCATAGGGTTTATGGGGTCGGGTAAGAGTAGTGTTGGGCAGAGATTGGCCGAGAGGTTGCATTACAGGTTTGTGGATACGGATTCCTTGATAGAAGAAAGAGCCAAGAGACGGATAAGGGAGATATTCGAAGATTCCGGTGAACCCGTTTTTCGTGCCTTAGAGGCGAAGATAATCGCCGAAGTTTCTTTGGGCGAGGGGCAGATTATAGCCTGTGGTGGAGGGGCCGTCTTAAATCCCAGGAATGTAGAGGCTTTGAAAAGCAAAGGAATTTTAATTTACCTTAAAACGGCCTTATCGGCGATATATGAGCGGGTAAAGAACTCCGGTGGAAGACCACTTTTAAACGTCCCACAGCCAAGGATGCAGATCGAGAAGCTGCTCTCAAGGCGAGAGAAGATTTATGAAGAGGTAGCCGATTTGATCGTGGACACAACGGGTCTTTCCGTGGAACAGGTGGTGCAAAGAATCCAGCGGGAGTTGGGAGAGAAGATAACGTCATGAAGCTATTTGAAACCATTGAGGTGGCATTGGGAGGCCGCAGTTACAAAATTTATGTGGGATCTGGAATTCTTTCGACCATTGGGGACAGGGTAAAATCCATTCCCCGTTGTGGAAGAAAAGCCATTGTCATTACCAATCCCACGATCTTGAACCTTTTTGGAGAGGTTGTCCGAGAAAGTTTTCTGAAGGCCCGCTTTGAATACCATTTTTTAGAAGTTCCCGATGGTGAGGAGTATAAATCCCTTGAAATGGCATCAAAGCTTTACAATGAACTCCTGGCGGTGGATGCTCAGCGTTTCGATCCTATCATAGCTTTTGGGGGAGGAGTAATTGGAGACCTTGCGGGTTTCGTAGCTGCCACTTACATGCGTGGAGTACCTTTGGTTCAGGTCCCCACAACCTTGCTCGCCCAGGTGGATAGCAGTGTGGGAGGAAAAGTTGCTGTAAATCACCCTCGGGGAAAGAATCTCATAGGATGCTTCTACCAGCCAAATTTCGTTCTCACCGACGTCACAACGCTAAAAACTTTACCTAAACTAGAGCTTAAGGCTGGTTTTGCAGAAGTCATAAAATATGGCTTTCTGCAGGGAGAGGAGTTTCTTTCCTTTCTCGAGAAAAACCTGGAATCGATATTGAAATTGGATGAAGAGCTCGTGTCGCGAGTGGTCTCCGAATGTTGCCGGATCAAGGCAAGGATAGTGGAGGAGGATGAAAGAGATTTTGGCAGGCGGGCAATTCTCAATTATGGACATACCATCGGCCATGCCATCGAAGCTTTGACCGGATACAGGAGATTCTTACACGGAGAAGCCATTTCCGTGGGAATGGTTTGTGCTGCCTTCATCGCCCATGAATTCGGTCTAATAGACCGCTCTTTGGTTGATCGACACATTAGATTATTGAAACGCGCAGGGCTTCCCCTTAAATTACCCGAACTCGATGCCAATGCCATATTAAATCAAATCGTGGTGGACAAGAAGAGGCGGGGCGAAGCCAATATCTTTGTGCTCTTAAAGGCAGTTGGGTCTCCCGTGGTCGTGGGGATTTCCTCTCGCATAGTCAGCAAAGCCCTAGAAGATGTGAGGAGACTGGATTGACAAATAAAGCTCATCTTAAACTAGAAAGATCCACCCCCATCCTAGAAAGATCCACCCCCATCCTAATATTTGCCTTCTTTTTATATATCTCTTTTATCAATGGAGCGGGTTATTTCCAGGAAACGAAGGCTTGTTTATACACCTTATTAATTTTCCTCGGTACCTTCTGGCTTTTGGAAGCGAGACGGAAAAATTCAAGTTTTTACCACACTGACCTTGACATCCCCCTGATTTTATTCGGCATCACCGCTGTCATCTCCACCTTTGAATTGGTCTGCTTATACGCTAGCCGAGATGCTTTGCTCCTGATATTCTCATATTTTTTGATCTTTTGGCTCGTAGCCAACAACATCAAATTAAAATGGGAGGTTACCTCACTCCTCGCCATTTTTGTCCTTTGCGGAACTTTATTATCCAGCTACGGCATCTTTCAATACGTAGCTGGTTTCAAGATGCTTTCGAAATATGTAGCCGAAAGGGGCTTATCTCTCGATATCCCCAGTAGGGTATTCTCCATATTCATTAGTCCTAATCATCTCGCGGGATTTCTTTGCATGCTCATTCCTGTGGCCTTCGTGCTATTGTTAAATGCCAAGGATAGTGGCAAAAAGTGGCACTACTGATCGCCGGTGTCGTTATGGTCACCTGCTTATTTCTCACTTTTTCCCGCGGAGGCTGGCTTTGTTTCATGGTCGTGGTGGCTATCTTGGCTGTGGGGATTCCTAAAACTCAGAAGCGGAAGGGAGTAGCGAATTTGCTGCTCTTGGGGATATTTGCCCTCATTTTCTGTCTGACCGTGATCACATTGACTGGGAAGTATTCCCCGGAGATTGCCTTGTATCCGGGGCTTACCAAGGAAGCAGGAGTCACAAGCGTGCAGGGCAGATTCCATCTTTGGAAGGGGACTTTGAGAATGATAAAGAATTTTCCCCTTCTGGGGACGGGGATTGGAACCTACGCCCGTATTTATCCCGTATATCAGCATGGCGGTATCTATTCAAAGCATGCTCACAATACTTATCTCGAGCTCTTTGCGGAAACGGGAGCAGTAGGATTTGCTCTTTTTTTGGCCATAGTTCTGCTCATTTTGAAAAAGCAATTTGGATTACTTTTAAACCTGCGGGATGAGCCTATAAGGGGAATGGCCTTAGCCTTGTTTGCGGGATCCGTAGCATTTCTTGTTCGCAATTTGATCGATTTTGATTGGTACACCCCCCTGGTAGCCATGGTTTTTTGGTCCCTAGTGGGATTGACCTTTTCCCTCGAGGGACTAGCATTCCCCCAAAGGGCTGTCAAGACATCCTTAAAACTATCTAGAAATATGAGCGTAGCTACCGTAGTTGTGGCTTTCTGTCTGATTCTACTCATTCTAGCGAACTATGCCGTGGCTTTAAAATTTGCCCAGCGGGGGAAATCATTGATGAGAGGGGAAAACTTTTCCCAAGCTTGCGTTGCTTTTAGAAAGGCAACACTTTTTGATCCCATTTGCCCCGAATATCACGCCCATCTCGCCGATGTCTGTTACAAGAGAGCACAGCGATTGAAGAGGACTTCATTGGTAGATGAAGCGATCAGGGAAATAAAAAAGGCGATAGCCCTCAATCCTTTCTGGGCCGACCATCATTCCGATTTGGCCGTTTATTCTTGGTCAAGAGGGTGGTTCTCTCAGGCTCTATCACAATTGGAACGGGCTCAGGGTCTATTCCCAATGATCCTTCGCATTATGTCCTATTGGGCGAATTTTACGCCTTTAGAGGCGACCATTCCATGGCGATAAGTCAGTTCAAGAAAGCCATAGGCTTAAAGGCCATTTATGAGTACTGGTATCCTCAAAGGGCTTTACGCTATATTGAGAAAGCTCATTTTAACCTGGGGAACGAATATGTAACTCTCGGTGAGTTGGATAAAGCATTACATGAATTTACCGTGGCTTTAGATTTAAATCCTCGTAACCAGACGGTTTATCTGGGTAGAGGGTGGATATATTACAACAAGGGAATGTACAAGGAGGCAGCAAAGGATTACGGGCAAGTGGTGAAACTCAATCCAAAGAGCACCGTGGCTCACTTTTACCTTGGTTTAATCTATGAGAAGATGGATAGATTGGCACCGGCCATGCTCGGATTTGAAAAGGTAATAGAGATTGAACCGAAAAATAGGGGGCAAAGAATAAGCTCACCGAATTAAAAAGGGAATTAAACTTGTAGGGAGGATGATGGCAATGGCTAAGATTATAGTGATCCATGGTCCAAACTTGAACTTATTGGGGTTAAGGGAGAGGGAGATTTATGGGACCACGAGACTTGAGGAGATAAATTTCGCACTCAAAGAACAAGCTTCTCAGAGCCAAATAGAATTGGAGGTTTTTCAGTCGAACCATGAAGGGGAGATTGTGGAAAAGATTCAATGGGCAGCAGGTAAAATCGATTGCATTATCATTAACCCCGCAGCTTTTACACATTACAGTATAGCCATCCGTGATGCTATTGCTTCCGTGAATATCCCCACCATTGAGGTACATCTTTCCAACATTTATGCTCGAGAGGAGTTCCGTTGGGAATCGGTTATTGCCCCGGTCACCGTGGGTCAAATTGCTGGGTTTGGTCCCGACAGCTATTATTTAGCTTTGGAGGCGGCAAAAAGATTGCTGGAGGAACAAGAAAAATAATCGCCGTTAGAGAAACTCATGATCTCTGGGAGGATTTCTAAGTTAAGGCAAAAGATCGAAGAAGCTCAGGTTGATGCCATGCTCATCAAAAAACCCGAGAACCTGCGGTATCTTATTGGTTTTACGGGCTCAGGAATGCTGGTGATAGATGGAAAGTACACCTTTCTCCTCACAGACTTTCGCCATTTTGAGCAAGCGGTTCAGGAAGCCTCCGGATGTGAAATTCTTAAGGTCACGAATTCAGGCCACGACGAGCTGGCGAGCTTGATTAGAAAATTGGGACTAAAGGTGATTGGCTTCGAATCCCACTTTCTCACCTTTAAGGAGTATATTGAGCTCTCCAAATTGGGTGATATCCTTTTGCATCCCTTGCCTCAAATGGTAGAACAATTGCGAGCCATCAAGGAGGAGGGGGAGATAGTTCAGATAGCTCGAGCTGCAAAGATAGTGGATCAAGCTTTTTCCCATATTTTGCCATTTATAAGAGTGGGAGTAACCGAACGAGATGTAGCCATTGAATTGGAATACTTTATGCGCAAAAGTGGTGCTGAGAAAGTGGGTTTTGATATAATTGTGGCGTCCGGTGCACGTTCTGCCATACCTCATGCTCGAACTACTGATAAAGGCTTGCACCCAGGCGAGTTCGTAAAAATCGATCTCGGAGCGGTATATGAGGGATACCACTCCGACTTGACTAGAACTTTGGTTTTGGGGAAGGCCTCCGAGCAACAACGCAAGATTTATCGGCTGGTCTTGCAGGCTCAGAAAAGAGCATTAGATGGGATATCCGCGGGTCAAACCGGCGCCCAGGCCGATGGGATCGCCAGAGATTATCTGAGTCAAATGGGCTATGGTAGCAATTTTGGTCATAATCTGGGACATGGAGTTGGATTGGAGATTCACGAGATCCCCACGCTGGGACCGAAGAGCAATGAGCGGTTAATGGCCGGAATGGTTACAACAATCGAACCAGGGATCTATATCTCAGGTTTTGGCGGGGTCCGTATCGAAGACTTGGTGGTCTTAAGAGAACGTGGAATAGAAATTTTAACAACATCAACTAAGGATCTACTCGAGCTTTAGTTTATCATTCCGCGATCATGGATATACTAGATAGATTCAAAAGATTGATTGGAGGGAGATCGACTTATGATCACGACCAACCAGTTTAGAACGGGGATGACTATCGAGGTAGACGGCGTTCTATATACCATTCTGGATTTTCAGCATGTAAAACCGGGTAAAGGTCAGGCTTTCGTGCGCACAAGACTAAGAAATATAAAAACCGGTGCTATCATTGATAAGACATTTCGAGCCGGGGAGAGGGTAGAACTTGCGAGGCTTGACCATCGTCTCATGCAATACCTCTATTCCGACCATGGTAATTACGTATTCATGGATGCTGAGACCTATGAACAACTTTCCCTGTCCTCGGAACAAATCGGGGAGGCGAGAAAGTATCTAAAGGAGGAAATGACTTTGGAGATTTTGATGTATGAGGGAAAACCAATTGGTGTGGAGCTTCCTACCTTTGTGGAGTTGAAGGTCATAAGCACTCCTCCGGGTGTGAAGGGAGATACGGCAACTGGGGGGACAAAACCCGCTACCCTGGAAACGGGAGCCGTTATTCAAGTTCCCCTCTTCATCGAGGAGGGAGACATAGTGAAAATAGACACTCGTTCGGGTGAGTACATTACGAGGTTAACTGGAAAATAAGAGTGGAATAATGGAAGGGTAGTAGGCAAGGGAGGGATTTTCCTGTTAAAATAGGAATTCAGAAGGTGGGTGGAATGAGACGGAAACCAAAGCGGATTAAAATCACCGATACCACTTTGAGGGATGCCCATCAATCTCTCTGGGCTACCCGTATGCGCACGGAGGATATGGTACCCATCCTTGGGAAAATGGATAAAGTCGGTTACCATTCAATGGAGGTTTGGGGTGGAGCCACTTTCGATGCACCTTTGAGATTCCTCGATGAGAGTCCCTGGGATAGGTTGAGGACGATCAAGGCCCACGTGCGAAATACATCTTTACAGATGCTCCTACGGGGTCAGAATCTTGTGGGCTATAAGCATTATCCAGATGACATAGTGAGGAGATTCGTCCATCATGCGGCAAAAAATGGCATCGACATCTTTCGTATCTTCGATGCCCTCAATGATACGAGGAATTTCAAAACCGCCGTTGAGGCCGTCAAAGAGGCCGGCGCTCACTTTCAAGCTTCGGTTTGTTATACCATTAGTCCCATTCATACCCTTGAACATTATGTGAACACCGCCCTTGAACTCGTGGAAATGGGGGCGGACTCCATCTGCATCAAGGACATGGCGGCTCTCCTTACCCCATATCGCACTCACAAACTAGTTCAGCGTCTACGAAAGGAAATCGATTTACCCATACAGCTCCATTGCCATTATATTGGGGGCATGGCTCCCATGAATTACATCAAGGCAATAGAAGCGGGTGTGGATATTATAGACACGGCTACTGTGCCTTTGGCTTTTGGAAACTCTCAGCCTGCGGTTGAGATGGTAGTGGCTGCTCTCAAGGATACTCCCCATGATTCTGGGATTGATTTGGATCTCCTTTACGAGATAGCTGAATACTGGGAATCCGTTCGGGAAAGGAGGGGCTTTAAGCGCGGAGTAACCTCTCTTACGCATATGAAAGTCTTTTCCCACCAGGTTCCGGGGGGAATGATCTCCAATCTCTACAGTCAATTGGAGGAGCAAAATGCCCTGGATAGATTGCCTGAGGTTTTAGAGGAAATACCGCGCGTGCGAGCTGAAGTTGGATATCCACCCCTTGTAACACCTTTGAGTCAAATCGTGGGAATTCAAGCTGTAATCAACGTTTTAAGCGGAAAAAGGTGGAACGTTATTCCCGATGAAATGAGGGATTATGTGAAGGGGTTATATGGTCGTCCCCCTGGTCCCATGGATCCCGAAATCGAACGAAAGATTTTGGGCGGTGAAAAGCGCATAGATGTAAGACCGGCGGAGCTTTTAATGGAAACCTTTGAGGATTATGCCAAGGAAATTGGAGATTTAGCCCAGAGCGAAGAGGATGTTTTAACCTTTGCCCTTTTCCCAAAACCGGCTAGGGAATATTTAGAGAATCGCGCCAGGAAGAGCGTGGAGAAGACCGTTTTCTTGACGAGCCGAGAAATTAGTGCAGTCAAGGAGGATGGATATATGGATGTAGAGCAGATTCGGGAACTCGTGAGGATAGTCGAGCAAAGCGATGTAAGTGAAATCGTTGTGGAGGAGGGAGGGGTCAAGATTTGCGTGCGCAAGGGGACCACTGGAGCGGCTCCCAGCGTTGAGGTTAGCGAAAGCAGGCAAACCAGCGAGGCTAAGCCTCAAGTTAAGGCTAAGAAATATCCTGACCATTGGAAGGAGATAACCGCTCCAATGGTCGGCACATTTTATAGAGCCCCAGCTCCTGGTGCACCTTCCTTTGTTGAGATTGGCGATGTCGTTGAGGAGGGGCAGACGATCTGTATTCTGGAAGCCATGAAGTTGATGAATGAGATAACCGCCGAGGAAAAGGGAATAATCAAAGAAATCTTGGTGGAGAATGGTCACCCAGTGGAGTATGGTCAGGTTTTATTTTTGTATGAACCAACAGGATGAAAAAGTTGATAAGAGGTTGTAAATTTGAACGAGCGACTGGCGACCATAAGGAGAGGATGAAGTGTTCAAGAAGGTACTCATCGCCAATCGAGGTGAGATCGCATTGAGGATTATAAGAGCGTGTAGGGAGCTCGATATCCCCACGGTGGCGGTATATTCCGAAGCGGATGCGGATTCTCTTCATACGAAGCTTGCAGATGAATCCGTTTGCATTGGTCCACCGGACAGCGGTAAAAGCTATTTGAATATCCCGGGTATCATCAGCACCGCCGAGGTTACCGGTGCCGATGCCATCCATGCTGGCTATGGCTTCCTCGCCGAAAATCCCCAATTTGCTGAAGTTTGCGAGTCGTGCGGTCTTACATTCATCGGTCCCTCTTCCAAAGCCATCTCTGCTATGGGCAATAAGATCGAGGCTAAAAGGCTAGTGAAGGAAGCGGGGGTTCCCGTTATCCCCGGGAGTAATGGGATCGTTAGAAGTGAGGAGGAAGCCTTGGCCTGTGCCGAGGAGATATCCTATCCCGTGATCATCAAAGCCGCGGCTGGTGGAGGGGGTCGGGGGATGAGAATAGCTTACAATGAGGGTGATTTGAAGAGGTTACTTCAAACGGCATCGTCGGAAGCCGGAACGGCTTTTGGTAATTCCGATATTTATCTTGAAAAATACATTGAACAACCTCGCCACATTGAATTCCAAATCTTAGCAGATAAGTATGGAAATGTAATTCATCTGGGTGAAAGAGACTGCTCCATCCAAAGGCGCTATCAGAAGCTCATTGAGGAATCACCTTCGCCGATTCTTAACCGTGAGGAAAGAGAGGAAATGGGGAAAGCCGCCGTGGCCGCGGCTAAAGCGGCCAATTATGTGAATGCTGGAACCGTTGAATTTTTGGTTGATGAACAGGAAAATTACTATTTCATGGAGATGAATACCAGGATTCAGGTTGAACATCCGGTAACTGAAATGGTGACCGGAGTAGACATCGTCAAAGAGCAGATTCGTTTAGCGGCTGGGGAGCGGCTGGCCCATTCTCAATCTTATATTAAGCTTTACGGACATGCCATCGAGTTCAGGATAAATGCTGAAGATCCAGAGGAAGATTTTCTACCCCGAGCGGGAAAGATCAAACTCTTCAATCCGCCCGGGGGCCCCGGGGTCAGGGTTGACAGCCATCTCTATTCCGGATATGTCATCCCATCACATTACGATTCGCTCTTGGCCAAGCTCATCGTGTGGGGCGAAACTCGCGATGAGGCGATCCTAAGGGCGCGAAGGGCTTTGAGTGAGTTCATCATCGTGGGCCTGGAGACCACCATATCCTTCCATTTAAAGGTCGTGGAAGATGAGTTTTTCAGAAAAGGGGAGATTTACACCGATTTCATTTCGAGACGGATTTTAAATCGGTGATGGATTATTTCTTATTAAAAGTGGGATTTGCCCTCGGGGTATTAAAATGCTTGAGAGGCGAAAAGCTCGAAGAATGGCTTTAGAAGTTCTCTATCAAAGGGAAATTACTGGTAGCTCTCTGCGCGAGATAATTAAGAATAGAGCTTTAGCTGGGGAGAAACCCCTTTCCGAATTTTCTTTGAGGATAATCGAGGGCGTTGCCAAGCACCAAAAGCATATAGATGAGATGATAGAAGGCTATGCGGATAATTGGGCATTGGAGAGGATGCCCCCCGTGGATAGAAATATCATCCGAATGGGCATTTACGAGATGATCTATGAAAGCGATATACCCTTCAGCGTTTCCATCAACGAGGCGGTTGAATTGGCCAAGGCCTATGGCACCGAAGATTCGGGTAAGTTTGTGAATGGCATTTTGGGTCGCATTGCTCTCGATCTCCAAAAATCCTGCAGTGGAAGCGAATCCTGATCTCTCTCGAACTAATTTGTGATCTCTCGAACTAATTTGTGATCAAAAGATTATGTTTTATAATTGGAAGAAGAATTGGGGTGGTGGATTCGGATTAAGATGCAATAAAAATCGAGAAATATCTTTAACCACGGTGGTAAGAATGGTTACAGCAAGGAGGGACTCATGACTCGCAGTGAAGAACTTACATTTGAAGAAGCTTTAAATCGTCTTCGAAAAATCGTAAGTTTGGTGCAAAGAAAGGAAGCAAGTTTAGAGGAATCGCTGGATCTGCTGGAAGAGGGAATTCGTTTGGCCAATATATGTACCGAAAAGGTTGATAACACCCGCTGGTTCGAAGAGGGGTTGGAGGAGCATAAGAGTGAGAGCAATCTATCCTGAGGAAAAACGGTTGCTGGTTGAGGATGCCTTACACCGCTTTTTCCCTTCGGAGGATAATTATCCCCAAGTGATTTATAAGGCCATGAGGCACAGTCTTTTTTCAGGTGGTAAGCGCTTTAGGCCAGTACTCACCCTCCTCAGTGCCGAGACTTTTGGATGTGCACCCGAAAGAGTTCTTCCCACAGCTTGTGCCATTGAATATATCCACACTTACTCCCTGATACACGACGATTTACCGGCGATAGATAATGATGATCTTCGACGAGGCCAGCCAACCTGCCATGTTTTATTTGGTGAGGATATTGCAATTTTAGCTGGAAATGCCCTTTTTGCTGAAGCTTTTTATCTTGTTTCCGCCAAACAACAAACTGATGATCCTCTCAAGATCATTAGGGTCATCGGGGAGTTGGCATCGGCTTCTGGTGCTCGGGGAATGGTTGGAGGACAAGTTATGGATGTTCTCTCCTCAGGGAGACGAGTTGATTTCGCCACCTTGAATTTCATTCATACCCACAAAACCGGTGAGCTTATAAAGGCTGCAGCCAGAGTCGGTGCCATCTTGGCCGGTGCCTCCGAAGAAGAATTGGCGATTATCACCGAGTATGCACACCATCTTGGTCTAGCCTTTCAAATCACCGATGATATTCTCGATGTAGTTGGAGAGACGGTTCTTTTTGGGAAAAAAATTGGTTCCGATCGAGAGCAATTAAAGCCAACATTTCCTGGGACTTTTGGCTTGGAGAGATCCAGGGAATTGGCACGAGAAGAAATGGATAAAGCAAAAGAAGCTTTGACCAGATTGAAGGATAAAGATACTCGGGCTTTGGCGAATCTTGCAGAATTTGTTCGTGAAAGAGAGTCATAACGCCATCAATATATTAGATAGTTAAAAAAGAAAAGATTATTACCATTGACTATGGCTATCAGCTGAATTTAAGGGGCGTTCAAAGTGAGTTCGAAAATTCTAGATAAAATCCATTCTCCAGCTGATCTGAAAAATCTTTTACCTGGCGAATTACGAATTTTAGCTCAAGAAATTCGTCAGAAAATTATCTCCACCGTTTCAAAGACCGGTGGGCACCTCGCCCCCAATCTTGGGGTAGTCGAGCTGACCATAGGATTACACCGTGCTCTGGACAGCCCGAAGGATAAAATCGTCTGGGACGTGGGACATCAATCCTATGTTCACAAGTTGCTCACCGGGCGAAAGGATCAATTTGACACCATCCGTCAATACGGTGGCCTAGGTGGCTTTCCCAAGAGGTCGGAGAGCGAGCACGATGTCTTCGACACCGGTCATGCTAGCAATTCTATAAGTATAGCCTTGGGCTTGGCCGAGGCCAGGGACAAAAGGGGCACCGGTGAAACCATCGTTGCCGTCATTGGGGATGGTTCTCTCACCGGGGGGATGGCCTATGAAGCTCTGAATCAAGCCGGTCATCTAAGGACGAAATTGATGGTGATATTGAACGATAATGAGATGTCCATAGCCAATAATGTTGGAGCCATGTCTTCCTACCTCAGTCGAATTCGCCTTGACCCCGCCTATAACAGGATAAAGGAGGAAATCGAGCAAAGAATAAAGAGGATACCCGCCGTCGGCGAAATGATGTATACAATTGGGGGTCACATAAAGGAGAGTCTCAAGCACCTACTGGTACCTGGCATGATCTTTGAAGAACTGGGAATAAAATATGTGGGACCAATCGATGGTCATAACATTGAATCCGTGGAGCAAAGCATTCGACTGGCCAAGGAAATCAGTGGACCGGTGCTCATCCACATTTTGACCAGGAAGGGACGTGGTTATCCACCAGCCGAAAGAAATCCGGATAAGTTTCATGGAACAGCGCCCTTTGTAATCGAGACGGGGGAACCCAAGAAGAAGAGCAGGTTTCCATCGTATACTGAAATATTTGGTGATACCTTGGTGGAGCTGGCGAAGGAGAATCAACGGATAGTAGCAATAACCGCGGCCATGCCCAGCGGCACGGGTCTGGATAAATTCGCGGATGCTTTTCCGGACCGCTTCTTTGATGTAGGCATCGCTGAACAGCATGCGGTCACCTTTGCGGCGGGTCTAAGTCTGGGTGGATTGCTTCCCGTGGTCGCCATATATTCAACCTTTTTGGAGAGAGCCTACGATCAAATCATCCAAGATATATGTCTACAGGACTTACACGTTGTTTTCGCCATAGACCGAGCTGGACTCGTGGGAGAGGATGGTCCCACTCATCATGGTGCATTTGATCTCACTTACTTAAGACATATTCCCAATATGGTGGTCATGGCTCCGAAGGATGAAGACGAGCTATGCCATATGCTGTATACTGCCATTAACATTGAAAGCCCAGTGGCTGTGAGATATCCCAGGGGTTCTGCCTTGGGCGTGAAACGCTCCAAGAATTTTAATATGCTCAAAATAGGCGAGGGAGAGATCCTAAAAGAGGGCAAAAATGTATGTTTTCTGGCCATTGGGAGGATGGTAAATATAGCCTTAAAAGCTGCGGAGATTCTGGAAGGAAAGGGAACTTCGTGCACCGTTGTGAATGCAAGGTTCGTCAAACCTCTCGATGAAAGGTTGATTTACACGATATGTCCAAATCATGATCTTACCGTAACTCTGGAGGAAAATTCCTCGATAGGCGGCTTCGGCAGTGGCGTATTGGAAGTTTTAAATGATAGGGGTATTTCTCTCCCCGTGCTTAAGTTGGGTCTCCCGGACGAGTTTATAACCCACGGGTCCATTGACGATCTCTTATCCTCTTTGAATCTCGATGCGCCGGGAGTCGCATCAACCGTAGAGGATGGACTCAAAAAGCTCGATAAACTGGTGGAGAGGTTCGATCGCGACGTTGAAGAAGTTAGCTCTCGGATTACCGAACTTCCAAGCTAGTTGCTTAAACTGGTGAAAATATGGAGGGTTCATGGGCAGGAGAGAGCGCGTGGATGTGGTTTTGGTCAACAGGAGATTTTTCTGCAGCAGGGAGCGAGCACAAGCGGCTATTTTGGAGGGAAGAGTCCTCGTGGATAATAAAGTTGTGCACAAGGCGGGGACTCTAATCGATCCCAAGAGCGTTATTAGCATAAAAGGCGAGGAAATTCCCTTTGTCTCCCGGGGTGGGGTTAAGCTCAAAAGGGCCCTCGATGAGTTTAAAATAGATGTGAAGGGGCAAATAGCTTTGGATGTTGGGGTTTCAACGGGGGGATTCACGGATTGCTTACTCCAACATGGGGCAAAACGAGTGATTGCTGTGGATGTAGGTTATGGGCAAATAGCTTGGCGTCTCCGCCAAGACCCAAAGGTTTATCTCTTAGAGCGGACTAATATTCGATACCTGACACCGGATAAAATACCCGCCTTAGCCGATATTGCCACGGTCGATCTATCCTTTATTTCCGTAAAGAAGATAACCGCGAATTTGATTAAGCTCCTGAAGCCCAAGGCGAAATTAGTGGTTCTAATTAAGCCACAATTTGAGGCTGGCCGAGAATTCGTGGGCAAGGGGGGAATCGTAAAGGATCCCAAGGTGTATGAAAGGGTCCTCGTAGATCTCTGGAGATATTTCGAAGGCGAAGGGTTTGAGGTCAAAGATCTTATCTTTTCTCCTCTTCGAGGAGCGGAGGGAAATATCGAATTCCTCATGTACTTAGTCTTGGATGGTGAAAGGAAAACGGAAGAACCCCATATATTGAAAAGGGTCAAGAGTATTGTAGAGGAGGCCCAAATATCCTTATAGAGATTTTGGGAAATATAAATGTATTTCAGGATCGCAGGGGATTATCATGAAAGCCGTGGCCATCGTGCCTCATCTTGGAAAAACAGAGGTTGCCTCCATCACACGGGATGTCGTAAATTGGCTCTGTGAACGGAATATTAAGGTAAAGATACCCGAGGATGAAGCTTTAACCTTAAATCGTCCAGATTTGGGCTATCCCGAGGAGAAGATCGCCGAGGACATTGAATTGGTCATCGTTCTCGGTGGGGATGGCACAATCTTAAGGGCTGTGAGATTGCTTCGAGGCAGTGATATACCGATTCTCGGGGTCAATTTGGGTAAATTTGGTTTCCTTTCCGAAATAGAGGTCAAAGATTTATATCCTGCACTCACCAGGATAATGAATAAAGATTTTAGTTTGCAGAAGAGGATGATGCTCGATTGTGAAGTCGTTCAAGGGCGAAAAAGTTTAGCCAAGCATATGGCCCTGAATGAAATAGTTGTTGGGAGAGGAGTGCGGCAAAGACTGCTGGAATTCGACGTTTACTTCAACGACGAGTTTTTCGGTAGATATGCTTCCGATGGTCTCATTTTTGCAACCCCCACGGGCTCAACGGCCTATTCCCTTTCGGCGGGAGGACCACTCGTTTCTCCCGATACGAGACTTATTCTTATGACACCGGTTTGTCCACATTCCCTCTTTAACAGGACTGTGATCTTGAACGACACGGACGAGATAAAAGTGTGTTCTAAGAGTGAGCAATTGAGGGTCACGGTGAGCGCAGATGGGATGATCATTTTTGAGGGAAAACCCTTTGACTTTGTGAGGGTTTCTACCTCGGCCTCTTCCATTAGCTTGGTGAAGCTCAATGGGCGAAACTTCTATACCCTTTTAAAAGAGAAACTCGCAATCTGGGAATCCTTCTAAGCAACGGATACCGCACTGCTGCATTTTGAATTTCGCCCTCAATTTTATCACGGGAATGGTTAATCTTCTTTCCCTAATCTGGACTATTAACGAGTTAGGTTTACACTTTAAACATTCAAGGGAGGGGTAAGTGCTTAAGAAAGTGTCGGAGCCTCGCCTATGAAAAGTTCTTAAGCATTCTCAAAGTTTTGTAGCGAGGCGAGACGCGAGCGGCCCCGTAAAGCTCGTTTCACTCGCTAATGGGGTAAACGGCCGACTGCGCCTGCCCCGTAGACGCGACAGCGTTCTTCGGGGTGTTTTCGAAGCACTTCACCCCGACCATAGTGTTAACCCATCTTGTTAATAATACACTCTAATCTTTAGGAGTAAATATCTGTGGGATATTGTGAGGTAAGATATGTATTTTGAGGGAAGGGTTCGTCTGGATAGAAAGACAAAGAATCTAGTCAAGCGTTTGAAGCCAAGGGAAATTGCGGTAATAGACCACGGAGATTTGGATAGAGTAACCGCGGAAGCTCTAATCGAGATTAAACCGGGGGCGGTCATTAATGCAAGCTCTTTTAGTACTGGACGTTATCCAAATATAGGACCCCTGCTCCTGTGCTCGGCGGGCATATATCTAATAAATAATGTGGGTGACGAAATTTTTAAGAGGGTCAAGGAGGGTGAAAGGCTCGTCATCCGGGAAGGTAAAATTTTCTTACGCGGTGAGCCCATTGCCAGTGGCGAAGTCCTCACGATTCCCACCATTCAACGGCAAATAGAAAAGGCCAAGGAGGGTTTGAGCACTGAACTCGAGAAATTTGTCACCAATACCCTTTATTATATGCAAAAGGAAAAGGCTCTACTTTTAGAAGGAGTGAATTTACCCATAACTTCCGTCGATTTCAATGGGCGCCATGCTCTGGTGGTGGTCAGAGGCTATGATTATAAGGCCGATCTGAAGGCATTGAGTTCTTATATCCGGGAAATCAAACCCGTCTTGATCGGCGTCGATGGAGGAGCCGACGCCCTGATAGACGAGGGTTATAAACCCAATATAATCATTGGAGATATGGACAGCGTAAGCGATGAGGCTTTGCTCTCCGGTGCCGAACTGATAGTCCACGCTTATCCGGATGGCCGAGCACCTGGGCTTTCTCGCTTAAAAAATTTGGGTCTCTCTCCTATAATTTTTAAAGCCTCTGGAACAAGCGAGGATGTAGCCTTGCTTCTGGCTTTTGAGAAGGGGGTGGAATTAATAGTAGCTGTGGGAACACACGCCAATCTCATCGAATTTTTGGATAAAGGTCGAGAGGGAATGGCCAGCACCTTTTTAGTGCGGCTTAAAGTGGGAGGTAGATTGGTTGATGCTAAAGGTGTGAATAAGCTTTACCGCAGCAGAGTTAAATTTTCCTATTTATTACTCATATTCTTGGCTGCTTTTGTCACCGTCATCGCAATCGTCACAGCTTCACCCCTCATCAGGCAACTTCTTACTCTGCTTGCCTACAAACTCCGTTTAATTTTTGGGATTTAAGGAGAAGCACGATGTTTGACGTGAGATATCATATAGCCTCTTTGGTTGCGGTTTTCCTCGCATTGGGCGTTGGAATTCTGCTGGGGACGGTAATTGTGGATAAAGGTGTCTTGGTTGAGCAGCAAAAAGCTCTAGTGGAAAGCGTAAAAAGGGATATCAACGAGCTCAGAGGGGAAAATCGTTTGCTTGGAAGAGAACTCAAAAGGAATGAAGAATTCCAAGGGGAAATTTTCCCCCATATTGTGGAGGGGCGATTGGAGGGGAAAAGAATAACCATCATTGTGACCTCGAAGGTCTCCGAAGAGGTTCAAAGGGGAGTGAAGGAAGCCTTGGATCAAGCTAATGCCAAAAGCTTCATTCTTTTAATCCTCCATCCCGATTTTGGATTGAAGCGCTCTGATATCCGAGGTAAACTGAGCACATTTTTCCCGGAGGAAAAGCTATCGAGATCGGAACTGGAGAAAAAAGTCGTTGAAAAGCTGGCGACGGAGCTCGTTACAACATTGGATTCCGTTTTCCTAACGGAATTAGCGAATTTGGGGTTGATAAGAATAAGTGGAGAACTCAATCTTCCCGTGGAGAACGTCGTCCTCTTTGGAGAAAGCCAGAAGAAATCCGAAATTTCCAATGTAGATTCACTTTTGATCGAGCAATTCAAAAAACTCGAAATTTTTGTGGTCGGGGTGGAAACCACCGATGCAAAAGTTTCATCCATTCCAGCTTATAAAAATGCTGGTATAACCAGCGTTGACAATGTAGATACCATCCCCGGGCGAGTGGCTTTGATCCTTGTACTTCAAGGAAAGGCTGGAAATTTTGGCATTAAGCCCACGGCTGAGAAGCTTTTACCCCCTTAGTTCACGATATTAAGGAGAAGTGTTGAGGAAAAAGACTGTAGTTTTAGTGCCCGCTTTCAATGAATCCAAAAGAATCGGCAAAACCGTTGCCGCTTTGAAGCGAATACCGCTCATTGATGAAATAATCGTAATAGATGATGGATCGAGGGATGATACTGGACTTGAGGCTCAGAAGGCGGGGGCGAGCGTAATCCGCACTGGAAGGAATCTTGGAAAGGGCGGAGCTTTGAACCTAGCTCTTAGGGGATTGGATTACGATGTTTTACTCTTGGTCGATGGAGATTTGGCGGATGCTGCCATTGAGGCGAAGAAGCTTTTACAACCCGTCCTCAGAGGAGAGGCGGACATGACCATCGCCGATTTTCCCGAGCCATGCCTTAAAGGGGGATTTGGGTTGGTCAAGAAATTTGCTCGTTTGGGGATTAAACGATATACGGGAAGGGTTGTGTCCGAACCGTTATGTGGCCAACGGGCACTGACCCGCGAGATCGTGGAGAGGGTGAGGGAATTTGACCCCGGTTTCGGGGTTGAGGTTGGTCTTACCATCGATGCCATTCGATCGGGTTTTAAAGTCGTGGAGATACCCACGACCATGTCCCATGCTGAAACGGGAAGGGATATCGGAGGGTTTGTACATAGGGGTCGTCAATTTTATCACGTTCTAAGGTCAGTTTTGTCTCGCCTGCCTGCCTGGCCAGGGAGGTGAATTCATTGTTTCTTTGGTTCTTGTTGACATCACTCATGGTGAGTGCGGTGATTTTCCCCCTTCTCCTTTCTCTCCTTTCCTTAAGCTGTTTGCGGGAGAATTATCGGGGGCGGAAGATACCAAACTGCGGAGGTCTTTTGTTAATAATCAATTTCATAGCCATCCTTGGTATAACCTCGGTTTTGTTTCCACAAGAGCTTTTGTTTTTTGAAAGATGGCTGTTCCCCCTGACCGTCCTCGTTTTGGGAATGGGCCTTCTGGGAATTTTGGACGATCTCTTTGGAACCAGGGCTCAGGGTGGATTCAAAGGACATTTCAGGGAACTTGCAAGGGGTCATTTGACCACGGGTGCCCTCAAGGCTTTGGGAGGGGGACTGCTTTCCCTCTTTGTGGCCAGCATTTTTTCGGGAAACTCGTTTTTTCTCATCGTTAATGCAATTTTATTGGCTCTGTGCATGAATACATTCAACCTTCTCGATGTAAGACCTGGACGAGCAATTAAAGTTTTTTTAATATTAAGTTTGGCGATCTTTTTATTCACCCTTCGCAGTCCGATTTGGAAACTTGGGGGGATTTTTGTAGGACCGATTTTGATTTTGTTTCGAGCCGATCTCATCGAGCGGTGCATGTTGGGCGATGTGGGATCGAATATTCTGGGAGCCCTCATCGGTCTTTCCTTTATCGCTAATTTTCAGGGATTTATAAATCTCGTCATCCTAGCCATGCTCATAACGATTCAAATTTATGCGGAGAGGCATTCAATTTCCGCTTTTATTTTAAGGGTACCCGCTCTAAGGAGGATGGATGAATGGGGACGCAGGAAGTAGGGAGTGGCTGGTGGTAACCGGCAGTAATTGGTAGAATTTAACTATGAAATCGTGATCATCGACTGGATTAAAGGAGAGGGTTTGTGTGGCAAAGTATATATTCGTCACTGGAGGCGTGGTTTCTTCGCTGGGAAAGGGCATCACCTGTGCTTCTCTGGGAAGGCTATTAAAATGTAGGGGACTTAAAGTGACCATTCAAAAGCTCGATCCTTATCTGAATGTGGACCCTGGGACCATGAGCCCCTTCCAGCATGGAGAAGTCTACGTGACTGAGGATGGAACCGAAACAGATCTTGATCTTGGACATTACGAGCGTTTCATAGATGAGAATCTGAACCGGGGTAGCAATGTCACCGCGGGTACAATTTACTGGTCCATCGTGACCAAGGAGCGCAGGGGAGATTTTCTTGGAGGAACCGTTCAGGTCATCCCCCATGTCACCAATGAGATAAAGGAACGAATCTTGAAAATGGCCGGCGAGAATCAGCCAGACATCGTGATCACCGAAGTGGGTGGAACCGTGGGAGACATCGAGGGTTTACCCTTCTTGGAGGCGATTAGGCAGTTCAGAAAGGATGTGGGGAAGGAAAATGTTCTGTACATCCATGTGACCCTCATCCCATATCTCCGCGCTCCCGCCGAGCTTAAGACCAAACCCACCCAGCATAGTGTGAAGGAATTGAGGAGCATAGGAATTCAACCTGACATTATAGTCTGTCGATCGGATCGTCCTTTGACCAAAGCTCTTAAACGCAAAATCGCTCTCTTTTGTGATGTCGACCCTCATGCCGTCATCTCCGCCATCGATGTGGATAATATTTATGAGATTCCCCTCATTCTTCATCGGGAAGGATTGGACGATATCGTCGTCGGGCACTTGGAGCTCGATTGCGGGGAGGCGGATCTCTCCGAGTGGGAGAGGCTGATTGGGAGAATTCAAAATATCCAAGAGAAAGTTAAAATCGCTTTGGTCGGAAAATACGTGCAACTTCCCGATGCCTATTTGAGCGTGGTCGAAGCCTTAAGACATGCGGGATTCTATCACGAGAGGGAAATCGATCTGCAATGGGTGGATGCGGAGACTTTAAGCCCGGAGGAGGTTGAAAGAAGGCTTTCTCAAATCGACGGCATTTTGGTACCCGGAGGCTTTGGCGTTCGTGGAATAGAGGGGAAGATCCGTGCCGTGGCATTTGCCCGGGAGAATGAAATCCCCTTCTTGGGGATATGTCTGGGTTTGCAATGCGCGGTGGTGGAGTTCGCCCGCAATGTCTCGGAACTGAAGGACGCCAATAGTTCGGAGTTCGATCCGAATACGCTCCATCCGGTAATTGATCTACTCCCGAAGCAAAAAGAGATAAAGGAGATGGGAGGGACAATGCGACTTGGAGCCTATCCCTGTACCCTTGTCCCGGGTACTAAAGCCCATGCTGCCTATGAAAGTGATCTCGTTTTCGAGCGACATAGACATCGCTATGAGGTGAATAACCGGTATAGACAAAAGCTTTCCGATAAAGGCATGGTTTTCAGCGGTCTTTCTCCGGATGAGAAATTGGTGGAAATCATCGAATTATCGGATCATCCATGGTTCGTGAGCACCCAATTCCATCCGGAGTTTAAATCCAGACCCGATAGACCCCATCCTCTATTCAAGGATTTCATCGGAGCGGCTTTGCAATATCAAAAGCGGAGGAGGCGCAAGCCTGCCTGCCGGAAGGTAGGATTGAAATAGCGAGGAAAAATGATAAATACATCGAGGTTAGTTGAGACTTTTTTGGAACTAATAAAAGTCGACAGTCTTACATTCTATGAAGGAAAAGTAGCTGAATATATTGCAAACAAACTGGGTAAATTAGATATCGATGTCTACATCGACGATGCGGGCGAAAAAGTTGGGAGCGATACCGGAAATGTAATAGCGCATCTTCCCGGTAATACCACGACTCCCACCCTTTTATTTAATGCTCATTTGGATACCGTCGAGCCGGGTATAGGCATCGAACCCCAGATAAAGGATGGAATCATCCGCAGCAAAGGTGATACTATTCTTGGCGCCGATGACAAAGCGGGTGTGGCCATCATTCTAGAGCTGCTCCACGTCCTTAAAGCCAGTGGATTATCCCATGGAGATATCGAGGTCGTGTTCACCATCGCTGAAGAAAAAGGACTCTTTGGTTCCAAGAATCTCGATCTCTCTCGATTTAAAGCTAAGTTTGGCTATATCCTGGATTGCGAAGGACCTCCGGGAAGAATCGTAACCCGTGCACCCTTCCAGGATTCCATTAAGGCTTTATTCAGGGGCAAGTCCGCTCACGCTGGGATATGTCCCGAAAGGGGAATAAATGCCATTCAGGCGGCGGCCATCGCCATCTCTAAGATGGATCTTGGAAGGATCGATGGTGAAACCACGGCTAACATTGGAGTTATAAAGGGAGGCTTAGCAGCTAATATTGTACCAGAAGAGACCTCAATCGAAGGTGAAGCTCGGAGTCTTTCCCTCAAGAAGCTCAAAACTCAAGTGAGGCACATGAAAAGTTGTCTTGTTAAGGGGAGCACAACCGTGGGAGCTAAATTGGATCTTGAGGTAAATCGGGTTTACGATGGTTTCGCTTTGAGTGGTGAGGATCGGGTTATAAAAATTGCTGTGGATGCTGCACGAGCTGTGGGCATTGAGCCAAAACTCATCGCCACGGGTGGTGGCAGCGACGCCAATATCTTCAACAAAGCGGGTATTCCCACCGTCAATTTAAGTGTGGGGGCGGTGAACGTTCATTCGACGAGTGAGCAGATTACCATCGCAGATTTGGAAGTTGCAGCAAACATGATCCTAGAAATAGTGAGATTGGTAAGTCGAGGGTAGAGAATAGAAAACTGTGTGGGGATGAAGGTAAGTTGGGAACCATTAGCTTCAAGGAAGCCAAGGTCTTAGAGATCATAAATCGAAGGGATGATCTCACAGAAGTTAAGGTTGAACTTGAAGGTGAGATTTCGAGGGCTATAAACTACGATCGGTTAACGGGCGATATCAAACCCGGCGACAAAGTGATTCTTAACACCACAGCTGTGGAGTTGGAGTTGGGTACGGGTGGGAAGCACTTCGTGTTGTGGAATTATAGTCATAGATCAACCTCTCTCCAACACCCCGGGCATATAATGAAGCTCAGATATACGCCTCTCCAGCTCAGATGTCTATCCGTGGAGGAACAGGAAAGCCCCTTTCACCAGTTAATGCGGGAAAGTATGAACTTAGAGGGAATGCCCGTTATCGTGGGAACTCTCCATAGTCAGCTTCCGGCGGTGGTGACAACGGTAAAGGCGATTAATGGTAAGGCGAAGATGGCATATATCATGACCGATGGAGCCGCGTTACCCATCGCCTTCAGTAATTTGGTTCATAAACTGAGAAGTTTGAAATTATTGGATGCAACGGTAACCATAGGTCACGCCTTTGGTGGAGATCTTGAGGCCGTTAATATCTTCAGCGGTCTGATTGCATGTAAAGTGGTCATCCAAGCCGATATCACAGTGGTGATAATGGGACCGGGTACCGTGGGAACCGATACCCACATGGGATTCAGCGCTATGGAGCAGGGACAAATCATAAATGCCGTTGCCTCTCTCAATGGATGTCCCATCGCCATTCCTCGAATCGGTTTTAAGGATAAGCGAGCTCGCCATATTGGCGTAAGCCACCACACCATCACCGCCCTTTCCAAGGGAGCACTCGTTTCCTGTGTGGTTACTCTGCCCAGAATGTCTGGGGGAAAAATGGAAATGGTTTTGCATAAACTCAAGGAATCCGGTATAGCTTCCAAACACCGGATCGAAATAATCGAAAATGGTGTGACCCTTGAAGCCTTGAAAAGGTTTGGTTTTGATGATGTGACCACCATGGGTCGTGGCATTGAAGAGGAACCTGAATTCTTTCAGGCTGCGGGAGCTGCTGGCATATACGCCCTTAGCTTGTTAAAATAAAACTATACCCTGGACATAATTTCAGAAAGTAGTTTGACAACCTTTAAGTCCAAATCCTAAATCCGAAATTCTAAGTGCTTAGTATTTGGAAATTAGAATTTAATTTGAGATAACGCCGTTTTTGTAGTAAAAAAGAGCTTCGTCTACCTCAGGCATTTATGTCTAGCCTATAATAGATTATTTTAGGGCTTCACAAAACTAAGCCCTTGATTTCACAGATTTCAAAACAAGATTACACAGATTAAACTACCTTGATAAATCGGTGTAATCATTTTAAAGATCTGTGTAATCAATAGCCTGGAACGAATTTTGTGAAAGGCTGTAGATTATTTTATATGGGAGAGGAGAATGGTGGATCGTACCAGGTATAGGGTTATAAAATCGGAGGTCAAATTCAAGGGCAAAATTTTAACCTTAATTGTGGATCAAGTGAGATTACCCCACGGATCCGTTTGTGAGAGAGAAGTGGTAAAGCACAAGGGTGCAGTGGGTATAGTTCCCTTGAATGAGCAGAATGAGGTTATTCTGGTCAAGCAGTATCGCCATCCCATAGGAGATTTCCTTTTGGAGATACCCGCTGGTAAATTGAGTGGTCGTGAAGATCCTCTCCAGTGTGCCATCAGAGAATTGAGGGAGGAAACGGGGAATAAGTGTGGGCGGATGATTAAACTCGCCCAGTTTTACACGACCCCCGGCTATAGCGATGAGTTCTTCCACCTTTATTTGGCCATGGATTTGGAGGAGGGTTCCATGCAACCCAAGGGAGGGGAGGAGCTGGAAATGAAAGTGGTTAAAATACCGCTACGAAATGCATTGGATATGATTTCCTCGGGGGAAATAAGGGATGGCAAAACGATCATCGGTCTTTCTTTTGCTGAGAAGTATTTGCAGTCATAACCAAGGATCTTTGCTACTCAAGGATGCAGCAATGGAAGAATTAATACGCGAATACCTCAATTACCTCAGCGTGGAAAAGGGTTTAGCCCAAAACACCATCCAAGCATATGAACGGGATCTTTATGGTTATATGGGCTTCCTTCGTGACAAGGGGATTTCTTCCCCCGACGAGATATCCCGAATGGATATCATAAATTTTCTGGCCACCCTCAAGGAAGAATTATCACCTTCAAGTATTTCTCGAAAGGTCGCCGCCATTAAAACCTTCCATAAATTTTTGGTTCGAGAGGGGTTAACGGAGAACTTCCCCACCCTTGATCTTAGATTTCCAAAAACTTCCAAGAAGCTTCCCCTCGTTCTCTCCGTTGAGGAGGTAGAAATGTTGCTCACTCAGCCCAAAGGTCAAGATCCGCTTAAGCTTAGGGACAAGGCAATTTTGGAGGTTTTGTATGCTTCGGGGGTAAGAGTTTCTGAACTGGTGGCCATGGATCTCGATGATGTGGATTTCAAAGAGGGATGTGTAAGATGTATGGGGAAGGGCTCGAAGGAGAGAATCGTCCCCTTGGGAACTTACGCCCTCGAAGCTTTATCAAACTATGTGAGGCAGGGACGACCTAAATTGGTCAAAGCATTGCGTATACCTGCGTTATTCGTGAATGCTCGCGGAAGGCGCCTCACTCGTCAGGGATGTTGGAACATCCTCAAGAAATATGCGGTTCAAGTTGGTCTGAAGAATATTCACCCTCATACGCTGAGACATTCCTTCGCTACTCATCTCCTTGAGGCGGGCGCGGACCTTCGAGCCGTACAGGAGATGTTGGGGCATGCCTTCATCTCCACTACTCAAATCTATACCAGTCTTACCCGCCAGGATTTAAAGGAGATTTACCTTGAGACTCACCCGCGTGCCAGATAATGTAGCAGTTACTATACTTTGGCTAAAATTAAGTTTGTAAAGTTGAAACCACAAATACAGCTCTAATCCCTTAAATGAAAAATGCAAATTAAGAAAGAGAATTTTTAATTGTATTATTAACGAGCTGGGTTAACACCATGGTCGGGGTGAAGTGCTCGTGAGCCCACGCGGTCGGCCTGGTTTTAGTTTTAAGCAAGTA
>DDKQ01000049.1:0-2801 GCA_002339355.1 Candidatus Subteraquimicrobium carltonvillense
GCCGCACAAAACCTTAAGGTATCGGGGAACCCATTGACCAGGTACGATTCGAACTTAAGCCACTGATTTTTTATTTCCTTAAAACTAAAGACCTATGGGGAAGGAGAAATTTGGTTTTGATTTAACATAATGCGAGGTAGATGAGTTGGGGAGGGACTGTCCCCGGAAACTATCCCAAAGGATAGTTGTAATGCAGGGAAATTTTGGGCAATCTATTCTCAGGTGGGAGCCTAAAAAGTTTCAAGGTTAAAATGGCAAAAGTCAAGGAGAAATTCCCAGACGAGTCTCGTCAGGCTGAAATGGTGGGCATAAATATGTGGGGGAAATTGAGAGAATCTTATCTGATCCTGGGACAGAGGCGTCTTGGAATCATAGTTTTTCTTTTACTCCTATTGGGTCTTATTCTCCCTTTTCCTGCTCAATCTCAAGAAGTTTCTTTTATTTGGCCCGTTAAGGGAGAAATCATAACCCGATTTGATGAGAGCAAACATCGAGGTATAGATATCAAAGCTTCGGTGGGTGAAAAGGTTATCGCTGCTGCTCAGGGAAGCGTTCACTGGGTCGGAAAGACTCCTCGAGGTGAACCTTACATTTCCATCGATCATCCCAATGACCTAACGACGACTTACATTTCCGTGGATGCCTCCGTTCGCAAAGGTCAATGGGTGAATCAAGGAGACCCTATAGGGATTATATCCTCCGTGGGTGAAATCTCCTCTCCCATCCCCCATCTCCATTTAGGAATGTTTTGGACCAAAACTAGAGGAGATCCAGTTTACGAAGATCCTGAAAAGTGGTTACCTCACCTCCCGCCCATGGAATCTGTATCTTCAGAGAAGACCTCATCGTCGGCTGACATTACCGTCCTCCCCATCCTCCAAAATCAGTCGGCTAGCCCCTCTCCTCATTTTGAGCCTTCTAAGGAGCCCGTTCCAGAGACGAATCCGAGTCCTAAACTAAATCCAAGCCCTAAACTGAATCCAAACCTCAAACCAAATCCGAGTCCTGCCTTAGAAAGTATCCCTGACCCTATCCTTGAGACTAAATCAGGCGAGAAACCTCGCCCTGAAATTGCTTCGAATACTTGCACTATTCCTGTGTCCCATTCTTCAACCCTCATGCCCCAGGAAGATTGCCAGAAAGCAAGTCAAAATGCTCAGTCTGCATCATTAGCACCCCTCCCCACTTCTATGAGTTCTCCCGCTCAACCCAGGGAGGAAATTGAGATGGGGCAGAAAGGAAGATTGAGAGGTGAAGAGCAAAGACGATCGTGGATTGAAACATCGATTGTCATGCTATCCTCGATGATCATCTTTTCATTTTGCGCCATCAAATATCTTCTTAAGACTAGTCGACAATTACGACACCTGGAGATTTCTCCTAACATCGATACAATTTGACATCAAGTGGATATAGGAAAACTCAGGACATGGAGGATCTCAGGAGGGATCTTAAGACTTTAATCGGGGAAAAGATTTCATCGGCGGGATTGCATTTTAGCCGCGTGGAGCTTGCCGCCATCATTTTTTTGGTGAGCCTTCTTCTTTTAGGAGGAGGGATTCTTTATGTGAGAAGTAAATCCGCAACAACCTCCGTCAAGGAGATAACTCCCATTGAACAAAAAGTTCAAAGAGCCAAAAAGCCATTAAAAGTTGTGGTTCACGTTTGTGGAGCCGTGAAGGTGCCAGGTGTTTATGAACTATCCGGTTCAAAGAGGGTTACCGATGCCATCCAGGTGGCAGGTGGTCCCACCCCTGATGCGAACCTTGATGCACTTAATCTGGCAGCCAAATTGGTGGATGGTCAAAAAATTTATGTACCCAAGGAGGGAGAGAGCATCTCTCCCACGCTGTCGGGAAATGGTACCGTTGATGGTCCCATTAACCTAAACACAGCCTCGGTTGAACAGCTGGATAAGCTTCCTGGGATTGGACCAGTCCTGGCTCAAAGGATAATCGAATATCGCGAGTCCAATGGGGACTTTAAAAGCATTGACGATCTTCAAAAGGTTGAGGGCATCGGTCCCAAGAAGTTCGAACAAATTAAGGATAGGGTTACTGTGAATTAACTTCAAAAGATAAAAACTGCAGAGTTGATCTGATGCAAACTTGATCTATGCAACAGTGTGATTTTCCTCCAATCTTTTTTCTGACCCTTGCCTTCATCTTAGGCATAGTTTTGGAAGACATTTTCAAAATATCTCCCATTCTTTCACTTTTACTCGTCCTTCTCTCCCTTATTTTGCTGGGGATTTATCTCTTGTTTGTCCATCCGGTCCCAAAGGGAGGCTTCGCTCCAGGTGGGCTTGCCCGTCAAAGCCCAGGCATGGCAGGTGGGTCTATTGCTGAACATGGTTTCTATCCCATCCATTTCGGCTATTTCATACCATTTCTTGTCTTCCTTCTCCTCGGTTTATTCCTCACTTCCTTGGTGATCACTTCCCTTGAAGGAAGCATTTTAGTTCCTTTAGCTAGGGAAGGCAAAAGCGTGGTGATAGGTGGCACAGTCCTTGGTGAACCAAGTTTAAAAGGAGATCAATTGCGCTTTGATTTTAAGGTGGAAAGCATCGATACCTCCCAACAGCGTTTGAAAGCGGGTGAGCTTACAAAAGTAATTGTCAAGAACTCCAGCTCCCTTAGGATACAAGGGGGTCAGAGACTTACGATTAAAGGCAAACCCATACTTGTATCCAATGCTCACCCCGATTATGCTCGGTATTTATATCGGAAAAGGATTCAAACCCTTTTTGTGGTAGATACAACTTGTGCTGAGCGCCCGCCGGCCGGACGGGCAGGCGAACC
>DDKQ01000049.1:3126-8693 GCA_002339355.1 Candidatus Subteraquimicrobium carltonvillense
AAGTTCACTCAGATGTCGAGTAATCCAATCCAGAACACCATAACTGGATTTCGAACCAGGGTTAAAAACCAAACCTCCTCATTTCTCTCTAAGGATCAAGCTGGGTTACTCATCGGTCTCCTGCTCGGAGATCGTTCGCGCATCTCCGGAACGCTTCAGGATGATTTCCGAAAGGCTGGTGTGATGCACGTTTTGGCGGTATCTGGGCTACATCTGGGGATGATTGCTACAATCGCTTATCTGTTGAGTTCAATTTTAAGACTCAATCCCATCGCCAGATCGGCTTTAATCGCCTTTTTCATGCTTTTCTACGTTTTGCTCACCGGTTGTCGTCCCTCGGTACTCAGGGCTTCAATCATGATTGCGGTGGGACTTTTGGGTTGGCTTTTGGGTAGGGAGAAAAACCTACTTTCAGCTATCGCCGTGGCGGCTCTCATTCTACTCATTTATAATCCTTTTCTCATATACGATGTAGCTTTTCAATTATCATTTATGGCGGCTTTGGCGATCATCCTTATCGCTCCCATTCTAAACTCTAAGTTGGTTGAATTATTTCCAAGGAGGGTGAGCGAGCTACTCTCCTTATCCATTGCTGCTCAGGTGGGGGTGGCTCCCATCCTGGTTTATTACTTCAATGAGCTTTCCCTTGTAGCGGTAGTGAGTAACCTATTTGTGGTCCCCGCCATTGCCCCTATTCTTGGGCTAGGTCTTGCCGCCAGCTTTATGACGATTTTCTCACCCTTTCTGGCTTGTCCCATTTTTAAAATTACCGGTTTGCTTTTAGAATATGTACTTAAAATCGCGTCTTTCTTTGCTTCTTTGCCTGCAAGCTCCATATATTGGGAAACTCCTTCTTCCTTAAGTATCTGTTTTTATTATTTTGCCGTCATAGCTGGGATTTACTCCTCGAAACGATGGCGAAAATCCGATGGTCGCCCAAGGAATTTTAATTTCAAGACGAAGACCCGTCCAGGGAGACTACTCATAGTGGCATTGGTTTTAATGGTGGGAGTTATATGGTGGCAGATGGGAAAGAGCGTGCCCCCAAAGGATTTCACGGCAACCTTCTTTGATGTCGGACAGGGTGACGCAGCTCTCATACGAATGCCAAGCGGCGAAAATATACTCATAGATGGCGGAGAAGCTCCGAGTAGCATGCGGCGAAGCTTAGCTGCAAGGGGGATTCGAAAAATCGATTTATTGGTTTTATCCCACCCCCATGCGGATCATCTGGGAGGCTTAACCGAAGTAATTGAAGGTTTTGAAGTAGGAATGGTCTTAGATGGGGGACAACCTCATACTTCTCACCTTTACAAAGAATTCTTGACTGCAATAGATCAGAGGGGCATTCGGTATCGCTTGGCTCGAAAAGGACAGGAATTCAAGATAGGGTCCAAGGAACGGAAGCTCAAAATCTTGATTCTTCATCCGCGTCCTCAATTTGTGACCGGTACAAATTCGGATCTGAACAATAATTCCGTGGTTTTAAAGCTGACATATGGTGATTTCTCACTTTTATTCCCTGGTGACATTGAGAGGGAGGGGCAATCCCTGCTTTTAGACTATGGGGATACCTTGTGTTGTACCATTTTGAAAGTGCCTCACCATGGGAGTGCCAATGGAAGCGATTTTAAATTCTTGAAGGAGGTATCACCACAGGTAGCGGTGATTTCCGTGGGGAAGGATAATCCCTTTGGTCACCCAGCCAGATCGACTTTGGCGAAATTAAAATCCTTGGGGGCAAAAATTTACCGTACGGATAGAGATGGAGATGTTACAATATCAACCGATGGCAAGAATTTTCGAGTTATTACTGGAAAGTAGACAGACACGTTCGAAGTCCAATGTCCGAAGTTCGAGGCCATTTGGAGATATTGAATTTATACATAGGTTGTATTGGTAAATTTTTATAAATTTTTTCATCCATAGTTGCCAGGAGGAATTCATCAATCATGGACAAGTTAATGACCATAGGAGAAGTTGCTGAATATCTGCGGATCGGCAGGATAACCCTTTACAGGATGGCTCAGCAGGGCAAAATCCCTGCTTCAAAAACCGCTCACCAGTGGCGCTTCAAAAAGTGTAAAGTTATAAAGTCAATCCTGGCACATTCTCGTTTTTCCATCTTTTGTCCAAAAACATACTTTTGCTATAATTATCTTGCGAGAAGGGAGCTCAGATGGCTTCTTTAACCTTCTATGGCGGCGCAAGGGAAATTGGCGGGAACAAGATTCTCCTCGAAGCAGGCGATACTACTTTATTTCTAGATTTTGGCACATCATTTGCAAGAAGGTCGCTGTTCTATGAAGAATTTCTTCCTCCACGGAGTATCCGTGGCCTTCTCGATCCTCTCACCCTCGGACTTATACCTCCTCTCCGCGGCATATATCGCTCGGATTTGGAATTGCCTCAAGAGGAAGCCTGGCAGCATGTAATGAAAGAAAAAGACATACGGGAGCTTAAACTTGATGGTGTTCTTCTTTCCCACGCTCACCTTGACCACTCTGGATATATTTCATTCCTTCGACCAGAGATACCTATTTATTCCAGCACAATGACTGCCTTTGTTGTGAAAGCGATACAGGATAGTGGAAGAAGCGATTTTGAATCTGAGGTTTGCTACGCTATACCAAAAGAATGTGATGGAGTTTGCATAAAGTCGACAAATTATAGACAGGTGCCCTCTCGCCAAAGGCCGTTTAAGGTCTTTGATTATTTGGGGCTATCAGAAGAAGCGAAGAACTTTTGGCAGACCACACCAGGCAGTAGAGGTCACGTATATGTTCCTCTCGAAAAAGCAGACAAGTGCAAAGGAATCGATTTTAGATGGTTCCCAGTGGACCATTCGCTCTTTGGTGCCTCTGCTTTCGGAGTAAAAACTGGCGAAGGTTGGATAATGTATACAGGTGACCTCCGACTTCACGGAGCAAGAAAAGCTCTTACGGAAAAATTCATAGATGATGCAGCAAAGCTGGAACCTCTGGCTCTCATATGCGAGGGAACGAATGTAGATATTAATGATGTCACCACTGAAGAAGAAGTTCTTGTAAATAGTAAAAAAGCAGTGGAAAATACTAGGGGCCTCGTTATAGCTGACTTTGGTCCACGGAATGTAGAGAGGCTTCTTACATTTCGCAGAGTGGCCGAAGAGACTGGCCGTATGCTAGTTTTACTTTCTAAGGATGTCTATCTTTTAGAGGCAATGAAGCTAGTAGACCCGACTATTCCTGATTTTTCCTCAGATGCAGTTTGCTTGCTGTATGATGAAGCTAAAGGTCGCGTTGAGAAGTGGGAGGAAAGATTAAGGGAGGATTTCTCTGGCCACATGACGAGCCCGCAAGATATTAGAAAGAACCAAGAGAATTTCATTGTATGTATGAGCTTTTGGGACCTAAACGAATTTCCGGATCTTGCTCCTGAGCCAGGCGGAAGTTACATCTACTCTACAAGTGAAGCGTTCAATGAAGAACAAATTATTAGCTTTACTCGGCTTAAAAATTGGCTTAGCAATTTTCGGCTAACTATGGTGGGAGATCCTGAAAAGGGCGAAAAAGGATTTCATGCTACAGGTCATATCATTGGGCCTCAGCTTCGTAACCTCATAAGAGCTATTAGACCGAAGTACTTATTTCCAGTTCATACTGAGAAGCCAGAGTTTTTCTTGCAAAATTTAGAGGGCGAAACAAAAGTTATAATCCCAAGGTATAGCGAAACTGTGAATATAGACTGAGATAGGAAGCAAGCATGTCGACTGCTAACCCTAGCTCTGAATTCAAAATCGGCGACAAAGTGAAAGTGGGTGAGCGAACAGGGGAAGTAATCTTAGTCGAGCCTCGTGCTACTTCCTCAATCATCAAAGTTGCCTTCGAAGATGGCTTACCAAAAACCTTCATCTCTCCACCAACCAAAATCGAAAAAATCTTATCCCCGCTCGAACGCTTAAAGCAAAACCTCTTTGATCCACCAATTCTTTTCGCTCTTCACTTTGAAGCCCACAGGCTATCTCTAGCCTACGCTTACGACCATTTACTCTCTCTTTCTGCAACTCGAACCAACCTGGAGCCCTATCAAGTAGAAGCTGTCCACCAGGTGCTCAATTCTTACAAACAACGGATGCTCATCGCAGACGATGTAGGTTTAGGAAAAACTATTGAAGCCGGAATGATTATGAAAGAGCTTGCGCTTCGAGGCAGAGCAAGTCGAATTCTACTCATCGTTCCAGCTCCTCTGCGCTTCCAATGGCAAAGAGAAATGCGCGAAAGATTTGACGAAAGCTTCATCATCTATGATTCCGCATATTTAGAAGCTTTAAAAGGCTCTCTTCCAAAAGATGCTAATGTCTGGGAGGCTCACAGCAAAATTATTACCTCTGTTGACTATGTAAAGCGAGAAGAAATTCTAGCTGAACTTGAAAGAACCTACTGGGATGTAATTCTCTTTGATGAAGCTCATAAGCTTTCTGTAAGTAAGTATGTTGATAAAGTAACACGTTCTCAACGTTTCAGGCTGGCTCAAACTCTCTACGACAAAACCGACAGCCTGCTACTCTTAACAGCTACACCTCACAAAGGTGACTCATTTGCCTTCTATTCACTGATTGCTTTACTTGACCCATATATCTTTGAAAACGAGGCTCGCATGTTTCCTGAAAAGCTAAATCAAATTATGATTCGCCGAGGTAAGGATGGAATAAAAGATGCCGATGGTAAACCCTTTTTTAAGCCGCGCGAAGTACTTACCGTGCCTGTTCAATTCACCGAGGAAGAGATGTCACTCTACAGCGCAGTTACCAATTATGTAGCCGAAGTTTACAATCTCGCCAAGGCGGAAAAGAACCGTGCAGTTGGGTTTGCAATGGTTCTTCTGCAAAAAAGGATGGTTTCTTCTATTGCTGCAATTCGCTCATCCTTAAAGAATAGGCTCTCCAACCTCATAAAAGGCGAAATAACTCTAACTAAAGAGGAAGAAATCCGCTTAAGAGATTATATTGAGGATCCTGACTCAATGGATGATTGGGAAAGGGAGCATTTTGAGAAAAAGCTTGAAACGCTCGCACTTCCTGCAACTCCAGAAGGATTGAAAATTGAAATAGCAAACCTTGAAAGCTTAGTAAATCACGCAGAAGCCATTCAGGTGGATTCCAAGGGAGAAGAACTTCTTCGATTTGTAAACGGAATCTTAGAAAGAGATAAGGACGAAAAAATCCTTGTTTTTACCGAATATCTTGATACTCTACATTATCTAGTCAACCTGCTAAAAAACCATGGATACAATCCTTTAACTATTCACGGTGGAGTGCCCATGTCTGACCGTGAAGATATAGAAGCCCTCTTCAAGACTCCAGCTTTTAATCTAATGGTGGCAACTGATGCAGCCGGTGAGGGAGTTAACCTCCAATTCTGCCACATTATGGTGAATTATGATCTTCCGTGGAATCCTAACCGAATTGACCAAAGGATTGGGAGACTTCACCGCTACGGACAAAAAAGAGATGTCAAAGTTCATAATCTCTTTGTTACTAATACCAAAGAAGGAGAGATTCTTGCTCGTCTAATGCAAAAGGTAAG
>DDKQ01000033.1 GCA_002339355.1 Candidatus Subteraquimicrobium carltonvillense
GGCCTTTTCATCTTATCAATGACATAAAAAAGGAACTTTTATTTCAATCTCCACGGTATACCGGCTACTAAAAGATAAACCTCATCTGAAGCTTTAGCTATGAACTGGTTTGCCTTGCCCAAGAGATCTCGATACACCCTTCCCAGGGGATATGGCGGCACAATACCCATTCCAACCTCGTTGGAGACGAAGATTACCGTGGAATCGATATCCTGGATGCTTTCCACCAGGTTCTTCACACCTTTAAGAACCATTTCCTCGGGTTGGGATTCCAGCAAATTGGAAACGTAAAGGGTCAAACAATCAACCAGAATGACATCAGCCTCGTCACCATATTCGCATATCGTCGCGGCCAAATCCGAATTCACCTCCACCGTCTTCCAGTTCGAGGATCTCACCCTTCTATGCTCCTCGATTCGCTTAAGCATCTCACCATCTATATCCCTTCCCGTGGCCAGATAAACGACCTTATCGCCTAGCTCAGCGGCTAATTCCTCAGCATATGTACTCTTTCCACTCCGAGCTCCTCCCAGAATCAAAATGAGTTTAGCCACGATGTTCACCCGCCCCCCTCTCGATCAAAGTCAAAACTTCGGAAAGACCTCGACCGACCAAGGCACCTTTCTCCTTAAGTACCTTTACCATCCGTTCAGCCTCGCCACCCGTATAGTCCCGCTCACCAATCTCCGTCTCCTCCATCAATATCACCGGAATGCCCCTGTTTAAAGCTTCTTCAGCGGCGTGTAAATTCCCAATATTTCCGGGACCAAAGGGAATATTAGTCACTACGACCAGGTCAGATTGAAAGATCAAATCCAAATTGCACCGGTACGCCTCATCCGTTATCCCAGAGAAGGGAGCTTCAGCAACTATGGGGATTTCAAGTGAATTGGCCACCTCTTCATCGGAATCCAAGACATTGAGCACCCCCGCCGAGACCCAGAAGTTACGATTCTTGAGCTCCCTCATCAAAAGAGCGCCCGTTCCATCCCCACAGATTAAATGCACCTTTAGTGACCCAACTGCTGATACCTTCTTTAACTTCGGGAGCAATGTAATATACAGCTTTTTGGTCAGCGGGTGTCGATTTACCAGCACATCCGCATTAAAAACCCTTTTGATGTTCTCCACAGTGAGGACCTCTTCCGGCGGACCGAGAACATCTATTTTCCCTTGATTTAAGAGAACCAAACTCCGGCAGTACTCAGCGGCCATGTTGAGGTCGTGAAAGACTGAGATCACAGTTAAACCATCCCCATTCAAACCCTTCACCAAATCCATGATCTCCAATTGATGATTTATATCCAAGTGAGAAGTGGGTTCATCCAGTAGAAGAATGCAGGGTTCCTGAGCCAAAGCCTGAGCGATGATCACCCTCTGTTTCTCGCCCCCACTTAAGCTGGTTATGGGTCTTTCTCCCAAATGCCAGGTGTTGGTCTTCTCCATCGCCGCCTTAGCTATACTCAAATCATCGTAGCCCTCGGTCTCAAACCTTCCCAAATAAGGAGACCTTCCCATTAGCACGATGTCCAAAGCAGTGAAAGCAAAGGCAATCGATGTTTCCTGAGGGACAACGGCTAAATTCCGGGCGATGAAACGGGGGCTAAGCCGTTGAATGTCCTCACCGTCGAGATAAACCACGCCCGATTTCGGCTTGAGCGTGCGGCTGATCACCTTAAGGAACGTGGACTTCCCGCTCCCGTTGGGACCCACAATGCCAATGAAGTCGCCCTTCTGGATGGATAAGTTTATCCTCTCCAAGACCTGCCGATCTCCGTAAAAGCAATCTATATTTTGAACATCCAGAGTAACATGGGTCATAAGAAATCCCCTCACACAAGCGATTTTCCCTTCCGCAAGAGGAAGATGAAGAAGGGTGCTCCAAATAAGGCGGTGACGATTCCAACGGGTATTTCCATGGGAGCCAGCAACAACCTAGCCAAGGTATCGGCAATTATGAGAAAAATTGATCCAACCAAAGCTGAGCAGGGTAAAAGAATACGGTGATCTGGTCCGGTGATTAGACGCACTATGTGGGGCACCATCAAACCTATGAAACCTATCAGCCCACTCACTGAAACGGCGGCGGCGGTTATTAAAGATCCCAGGGCGAGCATCCCCTTCTTGAAGCCTTCCACCCCGATTCCCAACTGCTGAGCCTTCTCCTCCCCCAATAAGATGAGATTCAAATCACGAGCGAAGAGGGGGATAAAGAGAAGTCCCGGGAGAATGAAGGGTAGAATCATCTTCACATGGCTCCAATTTCTGGCACCTAAACCCCCCATCAACCAGAAGACGATGGAATGCAAATCCTCCCCACCCAGAACCATGAGCAGAGAAGTGATAGCTGAAATGAATGACCCCACCGCGATGCCCGACAAAAGCAGTGCCGTGACCGGAACCACAGGTCCCACCTTAGCTATTTGGTAAACGATGATTACCGTTATCAAGGCACCAAGAAAAGCCGTGATGGGTACGGTGGAAAGTCCAATTAAACCGAAACCAATCTTAAAGATTATGGCCAGGGTGGCACCGAGCGCAGCCCCCGAGGATACTCCGATGATACATGGATCAGCCATGGGATTCTTGAACAAAGCTTGAAAAATAACTCCAGCCACGGCCAGAGAAGTACCAACTAACGCGGCTAAAATCAGGCGAGGTAGACGTATCTTAAAGAATATCGTCTCCAAAGTGAGAGACCAATCTCTGCTTCCCACCAAAGAGCTCACGATTGGGATTCTGCTCAGTAACATCTTGGTGACCACCTTGATGGAAATAGAAACCGCTCCCAACGAAGCCGCCACGATTAGCACGCAGATTAATACCACCACGAGCAATAGGAGAAGACCCGCTCGATTGTATCCAGCCTTTAAAACCGGTGATTCGATGACCTCTCCCCCTGCCTGTCCTGCCCGTCCGGCAGGCGGGCGGCAGACACGGTTAGACGATGCACTCCACTTCATATCTCAACCCTTCATCTCCCTTAAGATAGGTTACGTGGTGTAAATACTTCCTGGCCACTTCAACCGCCCCTTCAACCTCCTCCGGAGTTGGTCTCCTCCAAGGATTTCCAGCCACGGGAATGTATCCATCTATTCTATAGGGAATATTGGAATCGACCGCGGAGATAAATCTGGCAATCTTCTCAATCTCCTCGACCTCTATATAATGAGGAATGAAAATGCTCTCCGCTCTCAAAGCCACCCCTGCTCTGTGCAGTCGTCTAAAGTTCCTTAACACTTCTTGATTGGGCTTCCCCGTGAAATCCCGATGCAAAGTCCCGGTTATCGCCTTTATGCTCACCTGGATTTCATCGACTCCCTCCAAGGGTGGAAACAGATAGCCATTAGTGAGAAGGATATTATGAGTATCGAGCCTCTTCTCTAACACCTTGGCCAATTTTGGAAACTCTGGATCGATTGTGGGTTCCCCACCTAAGAAAGTAACTCCCTTCGGCTTAAAGTCCTCCAAGATTCCCACAACCTCTTCAAGCTGCAAAAAGCCACTGGAGTCTGCAACATGTTGGTTCAGGTGAATATCTCCCAACTCCTCCCGACGTATACAACCCTTGCAACCAAAATTACAACCCCAAAAGTAGACATAAGCCAATTTTACAGCCGGAGCAAAGGTTATGTGATAGACATTCATTGAATCATCTCTCCTGAAGAACCACCTACGCAGCCACTTTAGAATTATTTGTACATGGATCATAAATCCTCGAAAATAAGTGGTCATAAATCATTGAATATTTTAAAGGGAGTGGACTGAAGAAGCGACTCTTAAGGACACCCTTAAACCCCGACTCGTCGGGGAAGAGCTGCGGCAAATTGCGGGCTCAAAGGGCGAATAGTAATTTCGCACTCTGAGAGCGAGCGGAGTAGGCGCGCAAGCAGAAGCCTCCAGTCCACCCCTCTTTAGATAATTGCGCGTTAAACGGCAAACTCTAAAATCATGACCTATGTACATCCTCGAAAATCTTTTCTGAAGAGGTGGGCTACTTAAATAGCTCCGGATGGAGCCTTGGCAACCTCCCTAAGACCCTGGACTATCCTTGGTCCAGGGCGGACAACAAGATTTTCATCGATTACATGAACGCGTCCATTCTTAAATAGCTCCGGATGGATGGCTTTGGCAACCTCCCTAAGACCCTGGACTATCCTTGGTCCAGGGCGGACAACAAGATTTTCATCGATTACATGAACGCGTCCATTCTTAACCGCGGAAATATTCTCCCAGCCTTCACGCTCCCTTATCTTGCCCGGATCACCCATGCTCCCCTTGGAAGCGATGATGACGTCCGGATCACGCTCAATTAGCATCTCCAGGCTATATTGAGGATACTGAGTCTTGGCATCGGCGGCGATATTCTCTCCCCCCGCCAGTCTTATCAAGTCGTTCATAAATGTTCCGGGACCAGCGGTCATCAAGGGTTCGTTCCAAACCTCATAGAAGACCTTTGGTCTTTCCCCCTTAAGTCCTGTCACTTTCTTCCTGACATCCTCTATGACCGACTGCATCTTCTTAACAACCCTTTGGGCTGCCTCAGTCTTACCGGTAAGCCTGCCAACCTCTCGTATACCGGTGATGATATCATCCAAGTTCTTCGGGTCAAGGGCAAACACGGTCACCTTCAACCTCTCCAATTCTTTAACTATCGGTTCTTGAACACCACCGGTAGCCAGCACCAAATCGGGCTTTAAGGAGACAACCTTCTCGATGTTTACATCCTTGAATCCACCGATTTTATCCTTCGCCTTTGCCTTTTCTGGATAGTCACAATAGGTAGTCACTCCCATTATTCTATCGTCCAACTCAAGGGCAAAGAGGATCTCGGTATTGCTAGGAGCTAGGGAGATTATGCGCTTTGGTTCCTTCTCGATGACAACCTTTCTGCCCAGATCGTCTTCAAGAGTTATCGGGAAATGGGCCTTCTTAACCGCTGGTCTCTCTGCTACTGGAGCTAGTTTACATGCCACACCAGCAGTCACCAATAGCACCAAAATGAGTGCCATGATGATTCTTGAATACCTGCTCATAATACTCATCCTTTCGAAGGAAATAACTTGAAGAATCTTTCGCACCAATAAAAAATCCTCAAGCCTAAGCTCAAGGATTTCACAAATCTTTAATCACTTGCCATCACCTCACTCCCCGAAGGCTTGTTTCCCCTCTAGGCAGGTCTCCTGACTTCCCACACCTTAACTTGCCTTCCCACCG
>DDKQ01000021.1:0-1075 GCA_002339355.1 Candidatus Subteraquimicrobium carltonvillense
GGGCGGTTTTAGGCAAGGAGAGAGGAGAGACTCTAGAGTACGTGAGCGCCGACTCCGAATACGCCGGAGGTTGTCCTGAACCTTATTGTCCATTTTAAGTCGATTTGAAGGGAAGAATATTTCGTGATTACTTCGGTTTCCGGGATAAAGGTGGGACATTATACAGATATCGAGGCCGTAACGGGCTGTACCGTGATCTTGTGCCCCGAGGGGACCGTTGCTGGGGTTGAGGTTCGAGGAGGTGCACCCGGCACAAGGGAGACCGATTTACTCGCTCCCATGAATTTGGTCTCCGAGGTGCACGCCATCCTGCTTACCGGGGGAAGTGCCTTTGGTTTGGGAGCCGCCGATGGTGTGATGAGGTATCTTGAGGGAAAGGGGATCGGTTTTGAAACGGGTTTTGGAAAGGTGCCCATCGTTCCGGCGGCGGTGATCTTCGATTTGAACGTTGGAGATTCATCGGTAAGACCGGATTCCGAGGCTGGCTATCAAGCCTGTTTGGATACTTCGACGATGGTTGAAGAAGGGAGCGTTGGTGCGGGGACGGGTGCAAGCATCGGTAAAATATTGGGATCGAAATCTTGGATGAAAGGGGGGATAGGTACAGCCAGTTGCAACTTATATGATCAAATAGTGGTAGGGGCACTCGTTGTTGTCAATGCCTTTGGGGATGTTCTCGCCGAGAATGGTGGGATTCTTGCTGGGGCTCGTTCCCCTAAAGGAGGATATTTGAATACGGCTGAGTTCATGAAAAGTCACCCCATCCCCAAAGCCTTCGGAAGACCATGTCTGCCCACAGGCGGGAATACCACTTTAGCTGTGGTCGCCACCAATGTGGAGATGTCCAAGGAGGAGGTGAATAGGCTAGCTCGAATGGCTCACGATGGATTAGCTCGAGCCATCAATCCGGTTCATACGATGTACGACGGTGATATTATCTTTGCTCTTGCTACTGGGGAAATTGAAGCTGAGAAGGATGGCATTGGAGTAGTAGCGGCTGAGGTGGTTTCCACGAGCATAAGACGTGCGGTGAGGAATGCAAAATCCATAGCTGGAATTCCCGCCCTAAACCCTT
>DDKQ01000021.1:1462-11476 GCA_002339355.1 Candidatus Subteraquimicrobium carltonvillense
AACCGAAGTCTGGTATCCATAGCGAACTGGAACGGAGGAGGTAACCATGAAAATTGAAACACGTGATATTGCAGTCGTAGGGACACTAGGTGCTTTAACGGCTGTTTTGGGTGCGACAGTGGGTTTCGTTCCCGTACCCACACCTGCTGGAGCTGCGACTTTGATGCACATTCCCGCTATCATCGCCGGAATCGTTGAGGGTCCGATAATAGGTGGATTAGTTGGTTTTATCTTTGGACTCTTCAGCTGGACTAGAGCAACTCTACCTTTCTTTAAGGATCCTCTTATAGCATTTATCCCCCGCATCTTGATTGGCGTGGTCGCCGCATACACATATAAGGCTGTGAGAAGCAAAAGGCTCGCTCCGCTTTTTGGGGTTATCGTTGGACTGGTCTGTCTTTCGGGAATGTTCTACGGTCTTTCGTGTTTGACAAAGGCAAATAAATCCATGTTGAGCAATCCCTTGAGCATTTTGATGTTTAAGGTGTCGCTTGTCGTAATATCCTTGGGCATCGCTTATTCCATTTACAAAGCGATCAAGGCAAAGCGATTGGCACCTGCGGTAGCAGCCATCACCGGAACTTTAACGAATACCGTGGGCGTACTCAGTCTCATCGTGTTAAGATTTGGGAAAGAATTTCCTCCAGAAGCGGCCTATATAGTTGGGGTAACTCATGGTATTCCGGAAATCATAATGGCGGTAATCATAGTAGTTCCCATCGTGTTGGCTCTGAATCGGGTATTGAAAAAAGAGGTTGAATAAAAAGAGGCTGGATAATTTATAAGGGGGAAGGCAAGATGGAGGTCTATGAAGCCATCTACGGTAGAAAAAGCGTTAGAGATTTCGATAGGGTTAAAGACGTACCTCCGGATTTAGTCATGAAGCTTTTGAAGGCAGCCTGCCAGGCTCCCTCGGCGGGAAATCTTCAACCCTGGAGATTTTGGGTCATTCGTGATCAGAAACTCAAAGGTAGATTGGCCGAAGCTGCTTTTCATCAATCCTTTGTGGCTGAAGCCCCCGTCCTGATCGTGGTCTGTGCCGATCTGAGGGTGGCTTCAAGTGGCTATGGAACTCGGGGCACTGCACTATATGCTATCCAAGATACCGCCGCCGCAATCGAGAATCTACTTCTTGCCGCTCATGTCGAGGGACTTGGAGCCTGTTGGGTGAGTGCCTTTGATGAGAGAAGGGCAATTCAAGCACTGGAGCTGCCAGCGCACATAAGACCCTTAGCTTTGATTCCCATAGGTTATCCCGCTTATGTGGGTACTAAACCTCAAAAGCGAGACCCCTTGGAAGTCACTGAGTTCAAATAATTGTATAAAATTGCTCGAGTTTCTTAAAATTGGTAAAATCATAACGGTTGACCGTTATTCATTTCACCATATTTTGTATTTTTAAACCGTGAACTGTGAACGAAGTTTTTAAAATGCCCATTTACGAATATAAGTGTCTTTCTTGCGACAATGAGTTTGAGGTTTTGGTCGGTATGGGGGCAAAGGATAGCACTCGATGCCCTCGTTGTAAGTCTAAAAACTTGAGGAAGCTCTTCTCAACCTTCGGTTTTAGCTCGGGGGAAAGAAAAGTTTTCACCTCTTCCTGTAGCACTTGCAATGCGCCCAGCTGCGAGGGATGTAAAGGGGGATAAGATTTGCCTGAGACCCTTCAACAGTTCTACGAGAAAATAAAGGATTGCCAAAGGTGTGCTTTGGGCAACACTCGTACCAATCTCGTCTTTGGGGTGGGTAATGAAAATGCGGATTTGATGTTCGTGGGCGAGGCACCGGGTTATTACGAAGATTTACAGGGAGAGCCCTTCGTTGGTGCAGCCGGTCAACTCCTCGATAGACTCCTCGCTTCCATAGGATTGAAAAGGGAGCAGGTGTACATCGGAAATGTCTTAAAATGTCGTCCTCCTCAAAATCGAGACCCTTTACCCGAGGAAATAGAAACTTGCACCCCCTATTTGTTCAAACAGATAGAAATCATAAAACCGAAAGTGGTATGTACTTTGGGAAATTTTGCTACGCGGGTAATCTTGGGGAAAAGTGTTTCCATGTCTAAAGTTCACGGACGAACATTTAAAGGGAAAGGTCACTATATATTTCCCATATATCACCCGGCAGCGGCTCTCCATATGCAGACGAATTTATCGGCGTTGGAAGAAGATTTTCTCAAATTAAAGGAGCTTTTGGCCAAGGGCGTGGAACCCCCTCCGGTTGAACCGGAGCAAATGGGACTATTTTAGTATGATGTACGATACACGATTCAAAGTTAAAATCGCCCATTTTGGAATCGTGTATCTTTTCTTTTTGATGGATTGCAACTTTTGATGGACTTTAACTGAGATGTCGAATGCTGAAAAGGCTAGGTTATTAGCGGAGTGATAAACATCCAGCTTATGACCACGCCTCTAAGCTTCACAAGAGATTTGTGACCAAGTTTGGGAGTACCTGTTGCAGAGTTCTCAATAAGATGGATTTCAAAAGCGAGGAGCACGTGAAGCGTTGCGCCAATATCACCTCGGAGACGGCTGGACTTTTGTTCGAAGAACTAGCGTTGTAAGATTCATTTGAGCGCAATATAGCTTCACGAAAACTCTTAAAGGGGTCTCTTCCTTGCCGCACAGCACATTTAAGGTTGTAACCCATTCTCCAGAGGAGACTAAGGAGCTGGCGAGAAGGCTTGCCTCCCTTCTTCATGCTGGCGATGTTATCAGTCTAACCGGGGATCTAGGGGCGGGGAAAACCTGTTTTACCCAGGGCCTGGGCGAGGCCTTGGGAATCAAGAGGAGAATTACCAGTCCCACCTTTAATCTCATTAAAGAGTATAAAAATACTCTACCTTTATACCATTTTGATCTTTACCGCCTGGATTCACCCTTGGAAATGCTAGACCTCGGATACGAGGAATATTTCTTTGGCGGTGGGATAACGGTGATCGAGTGGGGAGATAAGGTAGTCTCCCTTCTTCCATCCAATTATTTAGAAATATCATTTAAACGACTTTTAGACGAGAACGTTAGAGAGCTACGAATTTTTCCCCATGGTCCTCGCTGGGAAAAGGCGACTGAGGAGTGGATAAAACCAGAAGAGTGAGGAAGTAGTTTCAGTTGGCTGGTTGGCTCGTTTGTTAGTTGGTTGGAAATCAAGCAAACTGGCAAACTAGCAAACTTAGAATTGAGCTGCAGGGGGAGAAGAACATGCTAGCATTAGCTTTTGATACGGCTACCGATGCTTGCACGGTGGCCATAGGAACTGAAGATAAGCTTTACGGTGAGTTCACCATGTATGCCCCGCGTGCACACATGGAACGGCTCATTCCCATGGTAGACTATCTCCTTAAGCAGAGCGACTTTTCCATTGGTGACATCCGAGGACTAACCGTTGGATTGGGACCGGGCTCCTTTACGGGGGTGAGAATTGGGGTTGCCACGGCCAAGATTCTTGCTCAGGCATTAAACCTACCTCTTGTGGGTATCTCGACATTGGACTGTTTAGCCTACCCCTTTACCTTTGGGGAGGAGCTGGTTTGCGTCGTTTTGGACGCCAAGCGGGGTGAAGTTTACAGCGCAATTTATAGGTGTTTGGGTGGCAAGTTTGATCTCATTACTCCCTATCAAGTTATGCCCCCACGGGATTTATGTTCGAAATTGAAAGAATATAAGCAAAGGGTAATCTTGGTGGGAGATGCACTATATCCCTACGGAGACCTGCTCAAAAATTCCTTAGGTTCCTCGGTGGATTTTGCTCCGCCGTGGCTTTGGTTCCCCAAGGCGTCGAATCTCATTGCTCTTGCTATGGATAAGCTTCTTGGGGGAGAAGGTAAAGAGATTTTCCAGGTAGTTCCCATTTATGTTCGTTTATCGGAAGCTGAGGGGAAGGTGGGACGAGCTCCGACGTGTCGGGGCCGGGCAGGCCCGCCTAACGGACGGGCAGGCAGGGAAGGAAAGTTTTTCCCATGGAAACCATTGAAATCTCCAGGATGACTTATATTGATCTTGAAAGCGTATGTGAGATTGAAAGGATTGTGTTTCCCAGACCGTGGACTCGATCCATGTTTGAGCATGACCTCGCTCGATCGGGTTACACTTTCTATGTTGTGGCAAGGATTCCGAGTCCATCTACCGATACCCGCGCCCCCGCCAGCCGAGTGGGGCGAGGCGTCCTGAAGCACTGGCGAGCGAGCCTACAGACCGGACGAGCAGGGAGAATAGTGGGATACGGCGGGATGTTACGCGTCGGGGGTGAGGGACGCATTTCAACACTTGCGGTGGGTCCAGCCTATCGGAATCGTGGCATAGCGAAAGCTTTGATGCTCACCATGGCCAAATGGGCCATAAAGAGTGGGATTCAGTGGTTGACCCTGGAGGTAAGGAGGTCGAATCTCGTCGCTCAAAATCTTTATAAAAAATTCGGTTTTTATAAGGTGGCGGTAAGAGAGGGTTATTACTCGGACAACAATGAGGATGCAATAGTCATGTGGACCGGAGATATCACTTCTCCTAACTATAAAAAACTGCTGGGAAAAACGGGGCGAAGCCTAAATATTAATGTAATTGAGAGAATTGAAGGTCTCGTAGAAACAGACCTTTAGGTCTGTTAGTTAGCGTAACAGGTCTAAAGACCTGTTTGTACAGTTCTATCATTATCCATGATCATGTTCATGATCTAGGGATGGTGAAGAGATTGGCTGAGAAGCTCATACTGGCCATAGAAACATCGTGTGATGAAACAGCTGCGGCTATAATCGCCGAGGGAAAGATAATTCTGTCAAATATTGTCTCCTCTCAGGTGGATTTTCATCGAAAGTTCGGTGGCGTTGTTCCGGAAATCGCCTCAAGAAAGCATGTGGAACTGATCAATCCGGTTATTGCTGAGGCTTGCTCCCAAGCGCGTGTAGCTTTGAAGGATTTGACCGCCTTAGTTGTCACTTTGGGCCCGGGGCTAATGGGGGCTTTGTTGGTGGGACTCGCCGCGGCCAAAAGTCTCTCTTATGCCACCGGTCTGCCCCTCATAGGCGTGAACCATCTAGAGGGACATATCTATGCCAATTTTTTGGAACACACGGATCTTAAACCTCCCTTCATTTCCCTTGTGGTCTCGGGGGGACACACCTGCCTCATCTATATGGAGGATCACGGAAGATACGAACTTTTGGGCGAAACTCTGGACGATGCCGCGGGAGAAGCCTTCGATAAGATAGCAGGATTCTTAAAGCTTGGTTATCCGGGAGGTCCCATCATCGACGATTTGTCAAAGCAGGGTGACCCGCGGGCAATCAAATTCCCACGAGCGATGCTAAAAACGGAAGATTACGATTTTAGCCTGAGCGGTCTTAAAACAGCGGTTTTAAACCACGTCACCCGCCTTAAGGAGCGAGGAGAGGAAATACCCCTCCCCGACCTCTGTGCCAGTTTTCAAGCGGCCATAATTGATGTTCAGATACATAAAACCTTAAGAGCGGCGAAGGAACGAGGTGTTGATAAAGTTGTCCTCGGTGGCGGAGTTGCGGCAAATAGCTCTCTGCGTGAAAGATTCAGACAAGAGATGGAGAAAGTGGGAATGAGGCTCTTCTATCCTTCAATTCCTTTGTGCACGGACAATGCAGCAATGATCGCCTGCGCGGGATATTACCGATGGTTGAAAGGGGAAAGAATTTCTCTCGATGCCAATGTGGATCCGAATCTTCCCCTTTGTGGAGGTTAAAGGTTCAAGGTGTAATGTTTAGAAACAGTGGTGACACTTATACTGTTCGGGCATCCTTCCGAGTGCTAGCTGCTGCCCGTACGGGCTGCGGCTCTCTCAGGGCGACCCGTACGGGTGCCGCTGCTGTTCCCCGACTCGTCGGGGCTTAACGGTTCTCTTAAGATGCACTCTCCAGGATACCCCGCCACCACAAAAATGTAAGGTGGACTATTAACGAGTTTGGTTTACACAATACATTCGAGGGAGCACTTCACCCCGACCATGGTGCCAACCCATCTTGTTAATAATACAATTTTAGCCCATGACTCATGACCCTTGACTTATGACTCGTTTTTCTGTGGATAATGTGGATAACTCCATTAATAGAAGGTTAGCGCGATGTCTGTAAAGCATCTCTTTTTCGCCGCCATCACTGGATTTCTGCTGGTACTTTCCTTCCCCAATTTCAACTACAAAGCGCTGGTCTGGGTCGGTCTTTTGCCACTACTCATAGCCATCCATGAAGTTTCGCCAAGGTTTGGCAGGCCGTGTCTGCCCTGCCTGCCGGAGGGCAGGCCGACAGGCAGGCGGGCTTTTTTCCTCGGTTTGCTCTCCGGCATCATCTTTTTCGGTGGTCTAACTTACTGGATGCTTCAATTAAGTAGGTGGGTGGGTATATTTGCTCTTATCGCCTGGATATCTTTAGCCTTGTTCGAGGCCCTTTTCATTGCCTGTTTTTCTTTTGGAGTTCAAACTCTTAAACACTCAAGCCCCTGGGCGCGTTTATTCACCATTCCAGCCTTGTGGGTGGCTTTGGAATATCTGCGATCCATGGGAGTTTGGGGATTTTCTTGGGGTGTCCTTGGCTACAGCCAACAGACCAACCCTCTCCTCATTCAAATGGCGAGGATAACTGGTGTCTATGGCATATCTTATGTGATTTTGATGATAAATATGCTTTTATTAGAGATTTATTTTTATTTAATTGGCAACAAATCGACCATTCAGCGAGCGCTTTTGAAAAGGATATATGTGGTTGCCACGATCTTAATCTTTGTCCTAACGTGGGGTTTTTATTCACTCAAATCAGGTATCTCTAAGGAGAGGATGTTCAAAGTATCTGCGGTACAGGCCAGCATCCCTCAGGAAGAAAAATGGAGTTTCGAGGGGAAAGAGGATATCAAATCGATTTATACCAATCTCACCTTGGAAGCAGGGAGAGGGAACCCTGATCTAATTATCTGGCCCGAAACGGCTGTTCCTGGATATCTCCTTGAGGAAGGATATTTCTTTGGTGAGATCAAGGACATCGCACGTCGATTGAAATGCTATCTATTGATCGGAAGCCTTCATCTTGAGGACGCGAAGCAATATAATTCCGCATTCTTAATTTCTCCATTGGGGGAAGTCGTTGGGAGATACGACAAATTACACCTGGTACCCTTTGGCGAGTATATCCCCTTAAGACCCATTTTTTCACGGATAAAGACCATAGCCGGTCTGGGAAAGGATGTCGATCCCGGGAAGGAATTTACCGTCTTCACCATCGATAAGGGCAAATTCAGCGTGGTCATATGTTTCGAATCCGCCAATCCCATGCTCTGTCGAAGGATGGTTGCAAGGGGAGCGCAGTTGCTCATAACTATAACCAACGATGCCTGGTTCGGAAGAACAGCCGCTGCTGAGCAGCATGTACAGATAACGGCTTTGAGAGCGGTGGAAAATGGGTTATACGCCTTACAGGTAGCGAATACGGGCGTATCCGCAATCATCGATCCCCATGGGTGTATCTTTAAGAGGACCGCTCTCTTTGACAGGCGAATCCTCGCCTGTGAGGGATACTTCACTGAAGGCAGCACATTTTACCTGCGCTATGGTGACCTTTTTGCTTTGCTATGTCTCGTGGTGGGAAGTGGAGCGTTTTTAAAGAAAATGTTGTTGAATTAATTTTTTTGATGTTGTAAGATATCGATTGAAAAATTAGCACTCTCATGTGAAGACTGCTAAAATTCTATAAAGGAGGCGAGATTATGAAGTTAAAACCTTTAGGAAATCGTGTGGTAGTAAAACCTTCTGAAAAGGAAGAGAGGACGAAAAGCGGAATTGTTCTTCCGGATACCGCAAAGGAAAAGCCCCAAGAGGGCAAAGTAATAGCCGTTGGACCCGGTGAGTACAAGGAGGGCAAGCGGGTGCCGATGGGAGTCAAAGTTGGAGATAAGGTGATTTATTCCAAGTATGGCGGAACTGAGGTTAAAATCGAGGGCGAGGAATACCTCATCTTGCGGGAAGATGATATCCTAGCCATCGTTAAATAATGGGAGGTGAATGCTTATGCCAAAAATTTTGGAGTTCGATGAGAAGGCGAGAAGGGCTCTCGAAGAAGGAGCAAATAAGCTGGCAGATACAGTAAAGGTGACTTTGGGTCCTAAGGGACGAAATGTCGTTTTGGATAAGAAGTTCGGTACGCCCACCATCACCCACGATGGAGTAACGGTCGCCAAGGAAATCGACCTGGAAGACGTCTATGAAAATATGGGCGCCCAGCTCATTAAGGAAGTGGCAACCAAGACTCAGGATGTGGCGGGCGATGGAACCACCACGGCTTGTGTCCTGGCTCAAGCCATGATTCGAGAGGGTTTGAGAAATGTCGCCGCTGGGGCAAATCCCATGCTCTTAAAGAGAGGCATTGAAAAGGCGGTGGACACAGCCGTCGAGCAAATAGAGAAATTGAGTAAACCCATCAAGACCAGGGATGAAATCGCTTCCGTTGCAGCAATTTCCGCTGCCGACCAAGAAATCGGCGATCTGGTAGCGGATGCCATGGAGAAGGTGGGCAAAGATGGTGTAATAACCGTTGAAGAATCGCAAACCATAGGAACCCAGCTCGATGTCGTGGAGGGTCTACAATTCGACAAGGGATATATCTCTCCATATATGGTCACCGATCCCGAGCGAATGGAAGCTGTCCTCGAAGAGCCCTATATTCTCATCGCCAATCAGAAGATTGCACCCGTCTCCGATATCATTCCCGTTCTGGAGAAAGTGATGCAAACCGGTAAACCTCTGCTCATCATCGCCGAGGATGTGGAGGGTGAAGCCCTGGCTACCTTGGTGGTGAACAAGATTCGAGGGACCTTTCAGAGTGTGGCTGTAAAGGCTCCCGGTTTCGGCGATAGAAGAAAAGCCATGCTTCAGGATATCGCCATTGTTACTGGCGGTCAGGTAATCACTGAGGAACTTGGATTGAAGCTTGAAAATACCACTCTGGATATGCTCGGAAGAGCCGCCAAGATCAAGGTAACAAAGGATGATACCACAATCGTCGAGGGGAAGGGTGATCCCGAGGCCATAAAGGGTCGCATCAATCAAATAAGGGCGGAAATCGAGAAGAGTGATTCCGAATACGATAGGGAGAAGCTGCAGGAACGCTTGGCCAAACTCGCCGGTGGAGTCGCCGTAATCAAAGTCGGTGCCGCCACCGAAACCGAGCTCAAGGAGAAGAAACACCGCATCGAAGATGCTCTATCCGCAACCAAGGCTGCGGTTGAAGAGGGGATCGTAGCCGGTGGAGGAGCGGTGCTCATAAACACCATCCCCGCTCTCCAGAAGATGGATAAGAAGGGTTTGTCAAAGGATGGGATCACCGGAGTTGAAATCGTCCAGCGTGCCTTGGAGGAGCCCATGCGCCAGCTTGCAGCCAACGCTGGTTTTGAGGGCTCAATTGTGGTGGAGAAGGCCAAGTCCTTACCAAAGGGACAAGGTCTCAATGTGATGACCGGAGAATATACCGACATGAATAAGGCTGGGATCATCGATCCGACAAAGGTAACGCGTTGCGCTCTTCAGAACGCTGCAAGCATCGCGGCTATGGTCCTCACCACGGAGGCCTTGGTTGCAGAAAAGCCCGAGGAAGAGAAAGCTGTTGCGGGTATGCCCCCCGGAGGCATGATGTAAGAACTCGCGGGTTTTTGAAGGGGGTCAGGAAACTGACCCCCTTTTTATTTTGGGGACAGTCCCCCTTCAAAGCAATTACCTCCACCATTTATAATCCATTATAGGTGGGTCATAAAGACTCGAAGTCCATAGCCTGTTTAAGGATGAGGCCTTTTTGAAATAAATCCTAAATCCAAAATACTAAGCACTAAACAATATCAAATATCAAAATTCAAATGCTCAAAACAGGTTTTGGATTTAGAAAATTAGAGACCTTAAAGAAATACCAGATCAAACATAAGCTCACCCGACCTAAAAGACCAGAGACCAATGGCAAGGTGGAAAGATTTCACAGAACAGTTGATGAGGAAGCTCTACCATATTATCCGTTTT
>DDKQ01000065.1 GCA_002339355.1 Candidatus Subteraquimicrobium carltonvillense
GAGTTTCGTAGCGAGGCGAGACCCGAGCGGCCCCGAAGGACTCGTTTCACTTGCCAACGGGGTAAACGGCCGCAACTGCGCCTGCCCCGTAGACGCGACAGCGTTCTTCGGGGTGTTTTCGGAGCACTTCACCCCGACCATGGTGTTAACCCATCTTGTTAATAATACACATTACATTTAATGCTTATGAAGAGGTTTTTAAGCTCTACTCTTGAGGAGGGTTACCAATCTATCTATGACCATTTCGGCTATCTTCCCTTTGAAAAGAGGCGGGAATGATTCTACTTTTCCCTCAGCGTCTACGATGATGACCTCGTTAACATCCTCTTCAAAACCCGATCCAACCTTGGTGATATCATTTGCCACGATGAAATCCAGATTTTTCTTTTTCAACTTTTGTTTGGCATTTTCCACCAAATTCTCGGATTCGGCGGCAAACCCTATGAGAATCTGATTCCTCTTTCGTTTACCCAATTCTTCAAGGATGTCAGGATTCCGTTCCAATTCCAGAGTTATCCTTTGTCGATCCCTCTTGATTTTATGGGGATGGAAAGCAGTTGGTCTAAAGTCTGTAACCGCGGCGGTTTTGATCACAGCATCCACTCGGTCAAAATATTTCAGAACGGCTTCCCGCATCTCCATGGCGGTTCTAACATGAATCGTCTCGATTCCGCGAGGGGGTTCAAGCTGAGCAGGAGCACTAATCAGGATCACATGGGCTCCTCTCCCCCAAGCAGCTTCGGCAATGGCATAACCCATCTTACCCGAGGAACGATTTCCAATGTATCGGATGGGATCAAAGGGTTCCTGGGTCCCGCCCGCGGTCACAATAATGATTTTCCCTTGCAGATCCATCTCCTTTATCAGCTCAGACTTAACGGTGTCCACGATCTTATCAATGCTGGCAAGTCTCCCGAGATCCTCTTCACCACAGGCAAGCCCTCCCCTTTCCGGTTCAATGATCCGAAACCCCCTTTTCTTAAGCAATTTTATATTCTCCTGAGTTACCGGATTGAGATACATCCTAGCATTCATGGCGGGGGCAAAAATGATGGTACAAGTGGCGGATAACAAGGTTGTGGACAACATATCATCGGCGATTCCATGAGCAGCTTTTGCCAGGATATTGGCGGTGGCAGGAGCGACCAAGATTAAATCGGCTTCCTCAGCAAGGGAAATATGATGGATCTTCCCCCTGAATTCAGGATGAAAGAGAGAGGTTATTACAGGTTGCCCGGTGATGGTTTCGAAGGTCAAGGGGTTAACGAAATGGGTGGCCGCATCGGTCATGATCACTTTAACCCTTGCTTCCTGCTTGATGAGTTCTCTCGCAATCTCAACCGATTTGTAGGCAGCGATGGAACCGGTCACGCCCAAAACAACTGTTTTGCCCTTTAACATCTTTTCCCCTAGAAATTAAAATGTACCAGCATCTATCTCTAGTCCGCTGGGAAAAATCCCATGTCTGCCGACAGGCAGGGAATCTGATTTTACCGGCGACCGGGAACGGTGACTATTTAATACCATTTACAGTGCGTTCGTAGCTGATCTTTCCTTCGGCTATTTCTCGGAGGGCAACGCTAAGGGGTTTATTGATGATGGCTTCAATCTGAGGAGGTCTTACCCTAGTCAATTCATGTCTGCGGATGGCATTTAGATATTCATTTATCTGCCGCGCTCTTTTGGCAGCAGTTATGGTCAGTGTGTACTTGCTATCAACCTTCTTTAATAAATCATCAATTTTGGGATAAACAAGTACCATTTGTACCTCCCCTCTCAGACTGAATGATTTTTATCAATTCCCTTGTAGCTTTGTCCACCTCGTCATTGATTACCTCATAATCATATTTTTTAGCCTGCTTCAGCTCGCGTAAGGCATCCTGGATTCGAACTTCCATCGCTTTTCCCGTTTCCGTCTTCCTCCCCTGGAGTCTGGTTTTCAGCTCCTCAACGGAGGGAGGAGAGATAAAGATGAGAATTGAATCCGGTACCTTCTTCTTTACCTGCAAAGCTCCCTGAACATCGATCTCAAGAATCACATCTTTGCCCGCCTTTAAATTTCTTTTAATGGGTTCATATAATGTCCCGTAATAATGATCATGAACTTTAGCCCATTCTAGAAACTCATTAGATTCTATTTTCTTGAGGAATTCTTCCTCAGAGACGAAATGATAATCGATTCCAGGTAATTCACCTGAACGGGGTTTTCGCGTAGTTAAAGAAATTGAGAAATGAAGATCAGGGAGCCGTTTAAGGAGCTTTGTTACCAAAGTTCCCTTCCCGGCTCCCGATGGCCCAGAGATAACAAATAATTTACTCTTTATTTCCATTAACACCTCTAATTAGGTGAGCATATTGATCAAACGCTCACGCTGCTTAGAACCCAAACCTTGTACCCTGCGAGAAGCGCTTATACCTATCTCTTTCATGATCTTCTGGCTGCGGGCCTTTCCCACCTTGGGAAGCGACTCGAGCAAACTACTAACTTTCATCCTTGCTACGACGGGATCTGAAGATTTGTTCAAAATTTCAACTAGCGTGGTTTCTCCCTGCTTCAGTCTTCTTTTGAGTTGCGCTCTTTGCTGCCTTATCACCCCGGCTTTTCTCAAAGCAGCTCTTCTCTCGGCGTCGGAAAGTCTCGGTAGTGGCATTTTACTCCCCCTTTTCCCAAAAAGGTTTGCAGTTCAGAAGTCATTATACAAAAGAAGACAGGTAAATGGCAACAAAAACTTCAACAAAATTTCAATTTTTATTTAATTATTCCACGGCTACCAGGTATGGAGATAGGAATTCCCCTCTTACACAAGGGACAATCTTCAGAGGAATAAGATTTAATTTTTATTTTAACGAGAGAGTGAAAGGGTTTTTCGAATACCTCGTCCTCACTTCGATCGATTAAGCTTGCCACACCTACGACTTCCCCCCCATATCCTTTGACTACATCAATTATCTCTTTAATGGTTCCTCCCGTGGTCACTACATCCTCAACCACAAGTACTTTTTCACCCGCTTTAATCGAAAAACCACGCCGAAGAGACAACTTCCTTCCCTCTCTTTCAGCAAATACCATTCGACAACCCAAAATTTGAGCCATGGCGTAACCCAGGATGATTCCACCGATGGCGGGTGTTATTACCACATCCACTTCACTCCTTTGATAGGGAATGGCGAGCTCCCTTGCAAGGGCGTTGGTCACATCGGGATATTGACATACCACGGCGCACTGAAGATAAGTATCACTGTGGCGCCCCGAGGATAGTTGAAAATGACCCCTCAGGATGACATCCTTCTCCCCCAAGATTTTGAGCACTTCTTCTGAGGTCAAGAGGACAATCCCCCTATCTCCATTAGGATTTGAGATGCTGCCTGCACCGGATCGCTCGATTGAATGATTGGCCTACCCACTACGATATAGGAGGCTCCCAACTCTATGGCTTCCATCGGTGTTAGAACGCGCTTTTGGTCACCATAAACAGCCCATTTCGGACGTACACCCGGAGTTACGATGATAATATCTTCCCCCAGAGCTTTCCGAATTGCGGATATCTCAAGGGGGGATGCGACAACTCCATCAAGTCCCGCATCCTTAGCTAAGGATGCTAAACGCACGACTTGAGATGTGATTTTGTCCGATGTTCCCAGTGCTTGTAGCTCTCGCTGGTCAAGGCTCGTTAGAATAGTGACTCCTAAGATGATGGGAGCTTTTACCTCTAATTCCGTTGCCATTTTCCTGGTAACCGTGGCGGCTTCCCTCATCATTTTAAATCCGCCGAGGGTATGGAGGGTAAACATCTCCACACCCATCCGCACAATCTCTCGACAGGAGTTCGATACCTGGTTAGGGACATCAAAGAACTTAAGATCTAGGAATACCTTCCCACCCAAAGCATGGACGATGTGCACGATACCCGGTCCACAAGCTAGGAATAACTGTAAACCAACTTTAAAGATATCAACCTTATCTTTTAAAGCGTGGCAAAGTCGAATGGCCTCTTCTCTGCTGGAAACGTCAAGGGCTAATATCAATGGGTTCCTCGTTCCTCGTCCCTCGTCCCTCGTCATTGAAACCATAACACCACCCTAAGCCCAAAATCTAAATTCGAAATCCTAAATCCTAAACACCTTTCCAAATCTCTATCCATTTCGTTTTGATTTTTGAATTGTTCAACTGTGTTCACAACGAAGTTTTAGACATTTGATATTGTTTAGTGCTTAGTATTTTGAAATTAGAATTTAAATTTAAAGCCATTTTTGGCAAAAAAAGCTGCTCAGGTATTTATGTCTAACGTATATCGAGAATTATACCGAGATTGAGTCCTATTTTTGGGACTAATCTATCTTTACTTTCCCCACAATCTCCCAAATGGCTTCAAACCCTTTTTCTTCTAAGAACTTTTCCAACCCCCTGATGATTTCGATGGTTATCTGAGGATTGATTAAATTGGCCGTTCCAATGGCGATCGCCGTTGCTCCTGCCAGAAAAAACTCGATTGCATCCTTCACACTCGCAATTCCGCCCATACCTATGATGGGAATATCGATGGCCTGGGCAACTTGCCAAACCATCCTTATGGCTATGGGTTTTATAGCCGGACCGGAAAGACCCCCAATAATGCTCGCCAATTCCGGACGGAAAGTTTCCACATCTATGCACATTCCCAAGAGGGTATTAATCAGTGATACACCATCAGCTCCTGCAATCTCGACAGACCTGGCTATCTTGACGATGTCGGTGACATTTGGGGTGAGCTTGACGATGAGGGGTAAATTGGTCACCCTCCTTACCTCGGTGACAACCTTCGATGCTGATCTTGAACTGGAACCGAAGATTGCTCCACCCTTTTTCACGTTGGGGCAGGAGATATTGAGCTCGATTCCGGAGATCCCATGCACGTGATTTAGCCTATCGCAGACGGCGACGTACTCATCGATGGTGCCCCCTGCAACATTGACGATAATTGGAACATTATAATTTCTAAGATATGGCAAATCCTCTTGAACGAAGCGATCGACACCCTTATTTTGAAGTCCTATGGAGTTAAGAATACCAGAGGCGGTTTCGCACATTCGGGGAGGTGGATTACCCCTTTGTTCCTTCAGAGTAATACTTTTAACCACGATCGCCCCCAGCTTACTTAAGTCTATGAACTGGGCATACTCCCAGCCGCAACCAAAGGGTCCTGAAGCATTCATCACCGGATTCTTCATTTTAATTCCAGCTAAATCTATACTCAAATCTGGTTTCATACTCAATCACAACCTTTAACCTCGAACCTACCACACGATCTCAGTTGCATCAAAGACCGGACCATCGACACAAACTCTCTTGTAACCATCCCTCGTCTCGCAAACACAGGAAAGACAGGCACCAATTCCACACCCCATGCGCCTTTCCATGGAAACTTGGGCGGGAATTTCAAATTCCGAGGAAATTTCGGCGACTTCCTTTAGCATTTCTTCAGGACCACAAGCATAGATGCAATCGGGCTTACACTCTTTGATTGCCACATGTAGAAGATCTGTGACAAGACCCTTGTGGCCAATGCTTCCATCCTCCGTAGCCAGAAAGATTTTTCTGGCTATCCTCTTTAAATACATAAAATAAAGTAATCTCTCTCTAGTTGCCGCTCCCTGGAGGATATAGAGTCTAATCCTTTGTAAATCGATTTCCTCTATCAGAGACACCAAGGGGGCAATCCCCATTCCTCCGGCGACAAGTATGGTGCTTTTGAGACCATCATCGATGGTAAAGCCATTTCCCATGGGACCGATGATGTCCAGAATCTCATGAGGGTGAAGTTGAGCCAGGCAGGAGGTCCCCTTGCCCACAACCTTGAAGAGTATCTCGAAGGTATCCGGACCCAGAATTCGATGGATGCTGAAGGGACGGCGAAGAATGAAATTTCTATTCTCTCCGCATTTAACGTGGATAAATTGTCCAGGTTTGGCTCTGGAAGCAATTTCGCGACAAAAAAATCTTAAGGTATAAATCCCCGGCGCTATTTGTTCTTTCAAAAGAACGTGCGCTTTCACTTGGAACATTTCTTCTCCTCCACGGCCGAAGCTGATTCGGTCTTGGTTTCCAGGAGAAATTCTTCAATGTGATAATCTTGAATAGCTTTAACGGCGATGTCGCCAACTATCATGGCCTCAATCCCCTTGATAGCTGCAGAAGCTCCTGCAATGGTGGTGATGCATGGAATACCATAGGCTGATGTAGCAGTTCGAATATAATATCCATCCGTTCGAGGACCTTTGCCCCAAGGGGTATTGATCACCAGGTCGATCTCACCGTTCTTTATCAGATCCACCACATTGGGGCGACCCTCCCGAACCTTCAAAACTTCTTTGACCTTAACACCACTCTGGGTAAGCACCTCCGCTGTCCCCTTGGTGGAGACGATCTCAAAACCCAATTCCACGAGTTTTTTGGCGATGTGAACTATGGCTTTTTTATCTCTATTGCGAACGCTTATAAAGATAGTGCCCTTTGCTGGTAGAGGCACGCCTGCACCCATCTGAGCTTTAGCGAAAGCCTGCCCGAAGCCTTGATCTATTCCCATAACTTCGCCAGTGGATTTCATCTCTGGTCCCAAGACCGTGTCCACCTCTGGGAATCTTCCAAAGGGAAGGACAACTTCCTTAATGGCAATGTGCTTTAATTCATGGCGTTCTTCGTAGCCCAACTCTTTGAGAGTTCTCCCAACCATGGCTCGAGCTGCAAGTTTAGCCAGAGGTATGCCCGTTGCCTTACTCACGTATGGCACCGTTCTAGAAGCTCGAGGATTGACTTCAAGCACATAGAGAGTTCCACCCTTTATGGCGTACTGGATGTTGATCAGTCCCACAACATTTAAAACCCTGGCTAGAGTGCGGGTACATTCCTTAATCTCCTCAATTTGCTGATCAGTTATAGAAAGTGGGGGTATCACGCAGGCACTATCCCCCGAGTGGATTCCAGCTTCCTCTATGTGCTCCATGATTCCCCCTATGAATATGGTTTCTCCATCGGACACCGCGTCGACATCGATCTCTACCGCATCCTCAAGAAATTTATCGAGCAAAATGGGGTGTTCTGGCGAAGCCTTGACCGCCGAGGCGATATAACCCTCGAGCATTTCCTCTGAGTAGACAATTTCCATGGCCCGACCACCAAGGACGTAAGATGGGCGAACCAGTAAAGGATATCCTATTCCTCGGGCGACCTTTAACGCTTCTTTAAAAGAGGTTGCCGTGCCATGAGGTGGTTGGTTTACCCCTAACTTCCTCAACAATGCTCCGAATCTCTTTCTATCCTCGGCGAGATCGATGCTATCAGGTGAAGTACCTAGGATTTTGACTCCAGCTTTCTCCAGAGGAACAGCCAGTTTTAGAGGCGTTTGTCCACCAAATTGAAGGATGACCCCTTTGGGTTTCTCTGCTCCAACGATGTTCAAAGCATCCTCCAAGGTAAGAGGCTCAAAATAGAGTCTATCGGAGGTATCATAGTCCGTGGAAACCGTCTCTGGATTGCAGTTGATCATGATGGTCTCAAAACCTTCTTCCTTGAGAGCAAAAGCGGCATGGACGCAACAATAATCAAATTCTATTCCCTGACCAATGCGATTGGGGCCGCTTCCGAAAATGGCTATCTTTGGCTTAGTTGATGGTCTAATCTCACTCTCAACCTCATATGTAGAGTAATAGTATGGTGTGTACGCCTCAAACTCAGCCGCACAGGTATCAACGAGCTTAAAAGTGGGAGTAATTCCAGAATCTTTTCTTTTCTCGCGAACTGCCTCCTCGGTCGACCCCGTAAGGTAAGCAATTTGAACATCTGAAAAACCATACCTTTTTGCCTGTTTAAGAAGCTCCTTGGGAAGGGTTTTCAAATTATACTTCGAGATTTCTTGCTCCACTAGGACAATTTCTTGAATTTGGTACAGGAACCAGGGATCGATTTTGGCCAGCTCATAGACCTCTTCAACGGACATTCCCATGGATAGAGCATATTTAATGTAAAAGATTCGATCTTGAGTGGGAACGGCTAATTTTTGATGGACTTGCTCCTCGATAATCTCCTCGCGCCCGTCAGCCCCCAAACCATATCTATCGATTTCTAGAGATCTAATGGCCTTCTGAAGTGCTTCTTTGAAGGTTCGCCCGATGGACATCGCTTCTCCCACGGATTTCATCTTCGTGGTGAGGCGTGCATCGGCTTCGGGAAATTTCTCAAAAGTCCATCTTGGGATCTTTACCACCACATAGTCTATGGTCGGTTCAAAGCAAGCCGGAGTCTCCTTGGTGATATCATTTGGAATTTCATCCAGAGTGTATCCCACAGCAAGCTTAGCAGCGATTTTGGCGATGGGAAAACCGGTAGCCTTGGAAGCAAGGGCTGAACTTCGAGAAACCCTGGGATTCATTTCAATGACCACCAGACGCCCTGTTTCGGGATGAACAGCAAACTGGATGTTGGATCCACCGGTTTCCACCCCTATCTCCCTCATGATGGCGATGGCAGCGTCTCGAAGTTGCTGATATTCCTTATCGGTCAGGGTTTGAGCAGGAGCAACGGTGATGCTATCTCCGGTGTGAATCCCCATGGGATCAAAATTCTCGATGGGACAGACGATGACCACGTTGTCCTTGAGATCTCTCATCACCTCTAGCTCGTATTCCTTCCAACCGATCACCGACTCCTCGATTAAAACTTCATTTATGGGACTGAGCATGAGACCTGTAGAAACGATATTTCTGAACTCCTCCAAGTTATAGGCGATGCCTCCACCCGTCCCACCCAGAGTGAAGCTGGGTCGAATGACCACGGGAAAACCGACATCCTCCACATTTCTTAAAGCTTCACTTAAGCTATAGGCAAAACTACTGCGAGGCAGATCCAATCCAATTCTACTCATTGCCTTTTTGAATAAGTTTCTACCCTCAGCCTTTTTAATTACCTGGAGTTTCGCTCCAATGAGCTCAACTCCAAATCGATGAAGCACGCCACTTTCAGCAAGAGCAACGGCGGCATTAAGTCCCGTTTGACCACCCAACGTTGGTAGCAAAGCATCGGGTTTTTCCTTTTCAATTATCTTTTCTATGACCTCCGGTGTTATGGGCTCAATGTAGGTTCTATCGGCAAACTCGGGATCGGTCATGATGGTTGCCGGATTGGAATTGACCAGGATGACTTTGAATCCATCCTGCTTTAAAACCTTACAAGCCTGGGTTCCCGAATAATCAAATTCGCAAGCCTGTCCAATGATTATCGGTCCAGAACCTATTATTAATATCTTTTTGATATCCGTCCTTCTGGGCATGATATATGTTCTCTCCCTTTGCCCTAGACATAATTCCAGAAAGGTGGCTCAAATCCTAAATTCGAAATCCTAAATCCTAAACAAATTCAAAATTAAAATTTTTGACGCCGTTTAATAGATTGTTGCTAATACCTGAAAAATGCTAGGTTTTACCTGTAAGTTTTGAGAATT
>DDKQ01000028.1 GCA_002339355.1 Candidatus Subteraquimicrobium carltonvillense
TACGGCAGATGAAGCTCCTTTTGCCAAACAGTTCTTAAGCAAAGGAATGTTTTAAATTCTAAGCACAAAGCACCAAATTCTAAACAATATTAAATGACCAAACATGTCCTGAGCAAAGTCGAAGGAATCCAAAGGTTCAAAACGAAATGAAATAGGGTTTAGGATTTCAAAAATTTGGATTTTGAATTTGTACAATGATTGCTAGGGGGCGCGGATGACCATCACTAAAGGAGAGTTGGCCAAAAGCATCGACTATACCCTCTTACGACCAGATGCAACTCTTAAGGATATAAGGAGATTATGCAGGGAAGCGAGGGCATATAATTTTGCAGCGGTATTTATCAATCCCTTTTACGTTAGTTTAGCCGCTGAACTCCTTAAGGGTTCCCCCGTAAAGGTAGGCACCGTGGTGAGTTTCCCCTTGGGGGTAAGCACCCCAATCACCAAGCGTTTTGAGGCTGAGAATGCGATTGAACGGGGGGCTCGAGAGATCGATATGGTGATGAACATCGGAGCCCTAAAAGCTGGAGATTTGGAAATCGTCCACCGTGATATCCATGCCGTTGTGGATGTAGTACGGCAAAAGGAAATCGAGGAAAGTGCAGGTACCATTCTAGTTAAGGTGATCATAGAAGCTTGTTATCTCACCGATGTGGAGAAGCGCATTGCTTGCAGACTCATCGAGGAGGCGGGAGCGGATTTTGTTAAAACCTCAACGGGGTTTGGTCCGGGAGGTGCTACCATTGAGGATGTAATGCTCTTGCGGGAGTCAGTAAGTCCTGAAATAGGCATTAAAGCCTCCGGGGGCATAAAGACATACGAACAGGTCATGATGATGCTAGATGCTGGTGCGTCCCGAATTGGAACAAGTGCTGGAGTCCAGATTATGGAAGAATTCCTCCAAAAGCTAGGGGTCAAGGGTCAAAAGTCATGATAGCTCGAAGCCTCAGAGCTACTGAGCTCCCGAGCTGAAGTGGAGTTGCGAGGGGTTTTTAGTGTCCTTATATAAGACCCAAGGTATTGTACTGAAATCCATAAAACTCGGCGAAGCCGATAAGATAATCACAATCTACACCAATTCTCGAGGCAAAATAAGTGCAGTGGCAAAGGGCATTCGAAGAATGACTAGTAAGTTTGGCAGTAGACTTGAACCTTTCACTCACGTAGATCTATTGGTATATCAGGGAAGGAATTTGGATACCGTCGCTCAAGCGGAGATCATCTCCTCTTTCAAGGATATCCGAGATGATTTAGAGAAGGTGGAATATGGTCTGGCCATGCTCGACCTGGTTGACAAAATTACTCCCGATGGAGAGAAAGATAGTCAGCTTTTTGAGTTTCTCCTCACCGTTTTGGGGACTCTCGCGAAAATTAAAGCGAACTTTCGACTCCTCCTCATCACCTTCGATATTCAACTCATGTCCATCTCAGGGTTTCATCCCAGTCTCTTTAATTGTGTGGTTTGCTGGAGACACTTAAGTGCATCAAGCTCGAGGGCTAAATTTAGTTGCGAATTAGGCGGTATAATATGCATGAGATGCAACCACACCGTGCCTGCCGGTAGGGAGGCTGATGTAAATACCATTCCAATTTCCTCTCGATCCATCGATATGCTCAATCGATTGCTTTTCATGGATATCGAGGAGATATCGGGGATTGAAATCGACCAAAAGGTGGAGGAGGAACTCTTTAAATTGACTCAGGGTTATGTGAATTATCACTTGCAAGTGAGGCTTAAAAGTCGAGAGTACCTCTCTAAAATAAGTCGAAAGTCGAAAGCCGAAAGCCGAAAGCGAAAAAATGAAAAGCTCGGCACCAAATTCCATTTTTAACTGGAGGGCAAGGTGAATTTCCAGGAGATAATCTTCACTTTGCAATCATACTGGGCGGATTATGGTTGTGTGGTTGCTCAACCTCACGATGTGGAGGTCGGAGCGGGGACCTTTAATCCCGCTACTTTCTTGAGGTGTTTGGGACCTGAACCCTGGAAAGTGGCTTATGTGGAACCTTCGCGTCGACCCACGGATGGAAGATATGGGGAAAATCCCAATAGACTCCAATTTTATTATCAGTTTCAAGTCATCTTAAAACCATCACCCCATGATGTCCAGGATGTTTATCTGGCTAGCCTTGAAAAACTGGGCATCGATTCCAAGAAGCACGATGTTCGATTCGTCGAGGATGATTGGGAGTCCCCAACTTTGGGTGCTTGGGGTCTTGGCTGGGAAGTATGGCTCGATGGGATGGAAATTACTCAATTCACATACTTTCAACAGGTCGGCGGGTTAGATTTGAAACCCATTTCTGCGGAGCTAACTTACGGGATAGAACGAATTGCCATGTTCCTTCAGGGGAAGGGGAGTATTTTCGATTTGGAGTGGATAGATGGCATAACATATGGAGAAATCCATCATCATGGAGAGGTCGAATGGTCTAAATATAATTTTGAACTCGCCAACGTGAACATGCTTTTTGATCTGTTCGGTAAGTTTGAAAAGGAATCAAAGACTGTTTTGAAAAAGGGTTTGATTCTCCCCGCCTATGATTATGTTCTTAAATGCTCTCATGTCTTTAACCTCCTTGATGCCAGGGGGGTGCTCAGCCATCAGGAGCGAACTCGCTACATCACTCGGGTCCGCGATTTGGCCAAGAGTGTCGCCGAGGCATATATCGCCTATAGGAAGAAACTTGGCTTCCCCCTATTAAAAAGTAAGGGAGCTATAAGCCATCAGCAATTAAAACACTAGTCGCTAGTCGAAATTCTCTAGTCGGTATTTAATGTAGAGGGAGCAAAGATGGGTAAGGATTTGTTGCTGGAGATAGGAACGGAGGAGATGCCCGCTTCTGCAGTTAACTTAGGCATCGAGCAATTGAGGGAAAATGCTTCAAGGATGCTCGAAGCCAAAAGGCTCTCCTTTTTAAGTTTAGATGCCATGGGGACGCCCCGCCGACTCGTCTTGCTTGTTACAGGTCTTTCCGAGGTGCAAAGCGAGATTGTGCATGAAGTCAGGGGTCCGGCTAGGAAGGTCGCTTACACCAGTGATGGTGAACCCACGGCAGCGGCCATAGGATTCGCCAGTGCACAAAAGGTCAAGGTAACAGATCTCGTAGTGAAGTCTACTCCTCAGGGGGATTATGTATTCGCCATCAAAAAGGAAAAGGGTCTGCCCACATCTCAACTGCTTCCTAAGCTCCTTCCCCAGGTCATATTATCACTATCTTTTCCTAAGTCCATGTGTTGGGGAAAGGGGGAGATTCGATTTGTCAGACCCATAAGGTGGTTATTGGCTCTTTATGGAAATGAAGTTGTCGATTTCTCCCTTGATAATTTAAGAGCAAACAATCTTACCTGGGGACACAGATTTTTGGCGAAAAATCCATTGAAGGTTAAAAATCCTCGAGATTATTTCGGTATTTTGGAGGAAAAGGGCAAGGTCGTCGTGGATCATCGGAAAAGGGAGAGGATCATCAGGGATCAGATCGAGCAAGCCGCTAAGGAAATTGGTGGAAGGGCATTGATTGATCCTCAGACCTTTGCCGAGGTTGTAAACCTAGTTGAATTTCCCCATACGATCTTCGGCACTTTCCCTTCAGAGTACGTTTCTTTACCTCATGATGTCCTAGCCACCGTCATGGAGTCACATCAGAGATATTTTCCCGTTGAGGACGAAGGGGGCAATCTTTTGCCCCACTTTATCGTAGTTCATAATGGTGATCCAAAGCACGATGACATCATCAGAAAAGGTCACGAAATGGTACTCATCGCTCGACTGGCTGATGCCAAATTCTTTTACGAGGAAGATCAGAAAGAGCCACTTGCCGCCCGAATAGAGAAACTTGAAGGTATAATCTTCCAGGAGAAATTGGGTACGCTGCATGATAAGGCGAAGCGCGTTCAAAATCTGGTTATGGAGATTGGACGGACTCTCAAGGTCGACGAGGGTACTATAAAGGAGGCTGAAAGGGTGGCTTATTTGAGTAAAGCGGATTTGCTCACCGAGATGGTTGGAGAATTTTCAGACCTCCAGGGGATTATGGGCAGGGAGTATGCTCGCCTTTCAGGAGAGCCCGAGAGCGTAGCTGTGGGGATCTTTGAACATTATCTCCCTCGTTTTGCCTCCGATATCCTTCCTTCAACGCCCGTGGGAAAAATCGTGAGCATCGCAGATAAATTGGATACCATTGTTGGCTACTTTTCGGTGGGACTTCTTCCCACAGGCTCTGAGGATCCTTATTCCCTCCGCCGACAAGGACAGGGGATAATCAGCATAATTCTTAAGAATCGATTTCCCTTCTCCCTCTCGAAGATGATCCATCTTTCCCTCGATCTTTATCATAAGGCGGGCTTCAAAAATCGCCCTTTCGAAGAGGTTAAAATGGAGCTTAAGGACTTTTTCATGGGGAGGTTCAAAAGTGAGTTGCTATCCGAAGATTTCAACTATGATATCATCAATGCAGTCCTCGGTGAAAAACCCGACAATTTGACGGATTTGAGGGATAGAGTCGTGTCCATAGCCAAGTATAAAGAGAGTCCCATCCTGGACGACTTAATTGTGGCCTTTACGAGGTGCAAGAACCTTTCCAATCCTAATCTAGGGATTAGGACAAAAGAACAACTCTTTTCAGAGGAGGAGGAAAGGGAGCTCTATCAAAGATTGATTGAAGTCGAGAAAATCATCGATGAATGTTTAAAGAGAGCCGATTACGATCGAGCCGTAGAGGCTTTAGCGGGGCTTAGACCCTATGTTGACCGCTTTTTTGATGAAGTGTTGGTGATGACCGAGGACAAAAGGATTCGCCATAATCGAGTTTCTCTTCTCAATAGGTGCGTGGAGCTCTTCTTGAAAATAGCTGATTTTTCCCAACTGGTTATACCCGGAAATTAAACTGGGGACACCGAGTGTAGAAGGAACTCATCATTTTATAATAAAATTAATGTACATGGGGTTAGCCCACCCCCTTCAGAAGAATATTCAGTGCCTACACTTATAATAAAGTATAGGCTAGACATAAATCGCCTACGGTAGACGAAGCTCTTTTTGCCAAAACATTGTCCTTAAGCACAAGGATGATTTCAAATTCTAAGCACAAAGCACCAAAATCTAAACAATATTAAATGACCAAACATGTCATGAGCAAAGTCGAAGGAATCCAAAGGTTCAAA
>DDKQ01000111.1:0-1845 GCA_002339355.1 Candidatus Subteraquimicrobium carltonvillense
TTAAATAAAGCCTCGGCCATATTGCTTCGGCATGTATTTCCACTGCATACGAATAAAATCTTTACACTCTCATGACTGAACCCCAACTCAAATATTCAACCTCTAATGGGAATTTTCCTGCCTTTCGAATCCAGCTCCTTTTAAAACCTCGTTTATCTCCTGAACGTCGATGGCTCCCTTGCGTAAAATTCCAGGAGGCATAATGGTTAAATCCAAAACCGTTGATACCACGCCAATTTTAGTGGGTCCTCCATCCAATATTAAATCAATCCGTTCTCCCAAATCAGCCAGCACCTCTTGAGCGGTCCTTGGACTTGGATGACCGGATAAATTGGCACTGGTAAGAGCAATAGGGGTATTGGCACATTCAATGACCTCCAAAGCGATCCTATTATCCGGAAATCTGATACCCAAGGTCTCCGCACCACAGGTCACCGAGGATGGGATGATATCGGCTTTGAGGAGGACCAAAGTTAAAGGTCCAGGCCAAAATTTTTCCATGAGTTTTTTAGCCATCGGCGTCACCTCTCTTACAATCAAATTCAATTGCTTGAAGTTGGAGATACATACGGCGAGAGGTTTGCTGAAGGATCTTCCCTTGACCTCAAAAATCCTCCCCACAGCATTGGAATCCAGAGCATTTGCCCCCAGTCCGTATACCGTCTCCGTGGGGAAGGCAACGAGTTTTCCCTCCCTTATCAGCTCAGCTGCTCTCCCGATGATCGATCTATCGGGGCTATGAACATCCATCCTTATTAATTCAGTCTCCATCCCAATCTCCTATAAGAAAAATACCTTATCACAAAGGATAAAGTATTGTTAACTGTTAAAGGTCACATTAATTATGCCCCTTTACAGGTGCCTGGCTATCCGTTTTACCGCCGAAACGATTCTATCCATTCCCGAGTAATCCCTTAAAACCCGAATGTCTTTGAAACTTCCGGAACCATGAAGAATTTCTGAAACCTTTTGAGCCTGGTCGAATCCCACCTCAAGAGCCAAAAATCCCTCTTCCCGAAGATATCTCGAGGAATCGATGATTCGTTTATGAACCTTGAGACCATCGATCCCTCCACTTAAAGCGGGTCGGGGTTCGAAATCGCGAACCTCCCTGGGGAGTTCCTCTATCTCCTTCTCGCGGATATAAGGTGGATTGGAGACTATTATGTCCACTTTTCCGATTAAGTTTGGATCCAAATTTTCAAACAACTCACTTTTCACAAAGATTATTTTGTCTTCCAAGTTATGCAAGCGCGCATTTTCCTCTGCTAATTTGAGTGCTTCCTGGGAAATATCCAGAGCATAGACACGGGTTTCGGATATCTCTTGAGCAATGCTTAAGGCAATGGCTCCACTTCCAGTACCCACATCCACAATGGTAAGTGGTTTTACCATTGATTTTGCTACATCGATCACCTGCTCCACCAACAACTCCGTTTCAGGTCTTGGGATGAAAACACCGGGTTTAACTCTCAAGTTCAAATAGCGAAAAGCCTGCCAACCGATGATGTATTGAATGGGCATCCCCTGGACTCTATGTTGAATTGCTTTACGAAGAAATGCTTTTTCCCGATAGGTGAGGAATCGATCAGGGTACAGATAGAGATCAGCCCGAGACAGGTTCAAAATGTGCCGAAGTAGGAGCTCCGCCTCTAAATACGCGCCCTCCACCCCGTGTTTCTTCAAATGTGAATCGACCAATTTTAAGGCATCCCTAACCATTAAAGACGATGCAGGATTCAGGATGCAGGATTCAGGATGCGCGTTAAAACACTTTTTATCTTGTGTCCTGTATCGTGGATCTTGTATCATGTATCCCTCTTATATTACTTGCTTCAATCTCTC
>DDKQ01000111.1:2180-9338 GCA_002339355.1 Candidatus Subteraquimicrobium carltonvillense
TTACTTGCTTCAATCTCTCTGTCCTATCAGCAGCGGCCAGGGCTTGAATGAATCGATCCAGATCTCCCTCCAATATGGACTCGAGATCATAAACCGTAAGATCGATACGGTGATCGGTCACCCTACCTTGAGGAAAATTATACGTCCTTATCCGCTCGCTTCTATCCCCAGTACCTATCTGAACTCTTCTTGCCTCAGCGATTTCAGCCTGCTGCTCCTCTCGAAATTTATCGTACAGACGGGCTCTCAAGATACGCATAGCCCGTTCCCTATTTTGAAGCTGTGAGCGCTCCTCTTGACAGGAAACCACCATACCCGTGGGAAGGTGAGTGATCCGCACCGCTGAATCGGTCGTATTTACCGACTGACCTCCCGGACCGCTGGAGCGGAAAACATCGACCCGCAGATCGTTGGGATTGATCTCCACTTCCACCTCTTCGGGTTCGGAAAGCACAGCCACCGTTGCCGTCGAGGTATGAATGCGCCCTCCAGACTCGGTGACGGGTATTCTTTGAACTCGATGTACTCCAGATTCGTATTTAAGCTTGCCATATGCACCTTTGCCCTTAACCTCAAAAATTATCTCTTTGAAACCACCCATATCCGATGGACTACCACTCAAAACCTGTGTGGCCCAGCTCTTGCCATCTGAATATCGGAGGTACATCCTATATAGGTCAGCGGCAAATAGGCTCGCCTCCTCTCCACCGGCTCCCGCTCTAATCTCCACGATCACATCCTTCTCATCATTCGGGTCTCTTGCAATCATCATCTCCTTGAGCTCTTCCTCTAGCTCGCCCTTTTTATGATCGAGGGAGTGCAACTCGCTGTGGAGGAATTGCTCCATCTCAGGATCTTGCTTTCCTTGAAGCATCTCTTTAGCCTCATCAATGCTCACGAGAACTTTCTTATATTCCTTTATCTTATTGACAAGGGGAGAGAGTTCAGCATGAGCCTTTGCGTACTCCCGATATTTCCTGTGGTCGGAGAGAACCTCTGGCTCGCTGAGCTTCTTGGTTAGCTCCTCATATCTTTCTTCGATTTCATTAAGTTTATCCAACATTCCAATCACCCACTCGTCTCTCGCCTCGTCGCCGCTCGTCGCTCGGGAATTTTTCGAGATTCGAGTATCGAGTGACGAGAGTCGAGTCATTTAGGGGAGTACTTCCACTTCTTCGGTGCCCTCGGACATTTCCAAAGATAAAAGTGTTTTCAAAGAATGGATGGCTACCTCCAATTGATCTAACGAGGGTTCCCTCGTTGTCATTTTTTGCAATAAAAGCCCAGGTATCATCAAAAACCTCACAAAATTCGAATCCTGGTATTTACGAGCCACTTTAATTATCTCATAAGAAACGCCAGCGACCAAGGGTATAAGGGGTAAACGCGCCAAAATCCTGATTAAAAGGGGCGGACTTCCCAAGAGAGCGAAGACGAAGATGACTAAAATCATAACAACCAGCAAAAAGCTAGTTCCACAACTTACATGTAAGGTACTATATTTTGAAGTAGCCTCGGGGGAAAGTTCGTCTCCTGACTCATACGCTCGAATGACCTTATGTTCAGCTCCATGGTATTCAAAAACGCGGACGATATCCTTCATCCTTGAGATGGCGAATAAATATCCAATGAAGATGACTATCCTAATCAGACCTTCTATAATGCTAAGGGTCAGCGGACCACTCACAAATCCTTCAAGGAGTTTGGCCATCCAAGCGGGAAGGACAACAAAAAGAACTACACCCAATACCATGGCGAGCGATATGGTAAAGACCATCTCCTTAGTGGTGATCTCTACCTCCTCTTCCACTTCCTGGGCGGAGAGACTTAAGGCCTGTATGGCCAGAATGATAGTCTCGATTAAAACAAGCACTCCTCTAAGGATGAAATAATTAAGAAAGGGGAAACGTTTTGAAAGCGAATTTATCTTCCTTTCCTCCACCACGATCTCTTTATTCGATTTCCGGATGGCCACAACCCAGTGATTCCTGCCCCTCATCATGACGCCTTCGAGGACTGCCTGTCCTCCTATTTGGAGCTTTTCCATTAAGCATTCTCCCCAATATTTATTCGACATTTGACAGGAAGATATAAATATAAAAAGTCATTGGTCATGGGTCATGGGTGAATTTGTCATTGACCTGCCTGCCCGTCCGGTCCCAAAGGGAGGCTTCGCTCCAGGCGGGCCTGCCGGTAGGCATGGTGGAGGTTAATACTCCTGGATGGGAGCTTTCTGAATTTGCATGAGGAAGTCTTTATTTGACCTCGTCTCCTTGATTTTGTCGATGAGGAGCTCAATGGCTGCAGAAGGATCAAGAGCATGCAAAACTCTGCGAAGTTTCCAGATCAATTGAGCTTCATCGAAGGGTAAAAGGAGTTCTTCCTTCCTAGTCCCCGATTTCTCGATGTCGACGGCGGGGAAAATACGTTTATCAGCAAGTTTTCTATCCAAATGTATCTCCATATTTCCAGTTCCTTTAAATTCTTCATAGATCACTTCATCCATCCGACTTCCCGTCTCCACAAGAGTCGTGGCTATTATGGTCAGACTGCCTCCTTCCTCGATATTTCGAGCCGATCCGAAGAATCTTTTCGGTGGATAAAGGGCTGTTGAATCGACACCACCGGATAGAATTCTCCCACTCGGTGGGACAGTCAAATTATAAGCCCTCGCCATTCGCGTGATGCTATCCAGGAGGATGACCACATCCTTGCGGTGTTCCACCAAGCGTTTTGCTCTCTCCAAAACGAGCTCAGAAACCTGAATATGATTCTCCGATGGTTGATCAAAAGTTGAGCTCACTACCTCCCCTCTCACCGATCGCTCCATATCCGTTACCTCTTCCGGACGCTCATCCACTAGAAGCACAATCAAATGAACCTCCGGGTTGTTGGTGGTAACGCTATTGGCGACCTGCTTGAGGATGGTAGTTTTTCCAGCTTTTGGTGGAGATACGATGAGTCCCCTCTGTCCCTTTCCTATGGGAGCAATCAAATCCATGATTCGAGGAGTTATCTCTTTGGGCACAGTTTCCAATTTGAATCTCTCATTGGGATAAATGGGGGTAAGCGCCTCAAAGTATGTTCTCGTCCGGGCTATTTCGGGATCCTCTCCATTCACCACCTCGATTTTAAGCAGAGCGTAGTATTTTTCGTTATCCTTGGGTGGTCTAACCTGCCCGGCAACCTCATCTCCTCGGCGTAGATTGAATCTCCGGATTTGGGAGAGAGAAACGTAGATATCGCTCTCGCCAGGAAGATATCCTTGAGTCCTCAAGAAGCCATATCCCTCGGGAAGGATATCGAGGATTCCCTTCCTAAATAGGAGACCTTCCTCCTCCGTCTGGGTCTTTAGAATGGCCATGATCAGTTCTTGTTTCTTCATCCTTTTGGAACCCGCGATACCCAGCTCAGAAGCGATTGGCTGAAGTTCGCTTAATTTCTTCTCCTCAAGGGTTGCCCTGTCCAATGTCGTCTTTTCCATATTTGATACACCTTCCCCTAAAAGCAGTAATTGGTTATTGGTTATTGGTTAAATTCAATCCATTATCAATAATCGATGTTCTATAATCAATGGAGATGGTTAGTAGTTACATCGGATGTTAGTAATTAAATATTTAGACATATTTTCAAATGGTTCATGGTTCACAGTTCTTCTGGTTTCAACGGTGAACGGATTTTTTGAGTTTCTCCCAATCCTCAAGAAATTTCGCGATGCCCTTATCCGTCAGAGGATGTTTAATCATCGCTTTAAGCACTTCATAAGGAACGGTAGCGATATCCGCCCCGATTTGAGCGGCTCGGACGACGTGCATGGGATGTCTGATGCTCGCGGCGATAACCTGGGTTTCTATGCCATAATTGTCATAAACTAAGACGATGTCGGAGAGCACTCCCATTCCATCCTGACCGATATCGTCTAGACGTCCAATGAAGGGACTTACATATGTCGCGCCAACCTGAGCGGCGAGCAAAGCTTGATTAACCGAGAAGATCAAGGTCATGTTGACCTTTACACCTTCATTTGCCAACACCTTGGTGGCCGCGAGTCCCTCCGTCATCATGGGGATTTTAACGACCACATTCTCCGCTATTCTCGCCAATTCCCTTGCTTCTTTCACTATTTCCTTTCTTTCCATGCTCACCGCTTCAACACTCACCGGACCGTCCACAATCTCACAAATCTCCTTGATCGAGGAACGAAACTCTTTCCCCTCCTGGGCACATAAGGTGGGGTTGGTGGTCACACCACTTAAAATCCCCCAGGAATTGACCTCGCGGATATGTTCAATGTTCGCGGTATCGATGAATATCTTCACTCTGCCACTTTCTCCTTAAATCTTTCGGTGATTATAACTTTATTGATGATCACTTCCAGTACCTCTGAGACCGTGCTATCCAAATTACGACTTGAGATGACGGAGGTGTTGTGCTGTTTGGCTAGTTCTTCAATGTACTCTCCAATCTTGCGGATATTTCCGAAATTTGCCCTATATCTTTCAAAGGGACGGAAGCCCTCGGTCTCTATCTCCCGGATGTAAAAATGGCTCCCGTGGAGGTCTTCGTCCTCCACGGCGATGATAATATGGACGACGAAGGCATTTTTGAAGTATTCCGCATCCAGAAAGCCAGGTGCGATGTGAATGCCCTCAATTACCATGTTCAATCCCTCTCTTATGGCTCTCTCAATTATGGCTTTTACTCCCACGGTTACAGCTGCTGTTTGCTCGCGAAAGCCTATGATCACGGGATCAGAAGCACTTGGAAGGGGTACTCGGAGAGATTGCCAAGCGCTGAAGGAGGATTCATACAGAGCGGGCATGAGCTCCTTGGATAATACCGCCCGCATGACCTCTCGGATGGCATCGGTGGAGACGATGCGGGTAATCCCCAACCTGTGAGCTATTTCCGTGGCGATGGTCGATTTCCCCACACCCGTGGTTCCTCCTATGAGAATGATCAGTGGCTTATCGAGCTTGCCCAAAGATTGCCACTTGAGGTATTTCCCCGCGTATTCCTCACCTATACGCTCCCTTAAGATATGTGCGGTGATGGAACGGAGCTCATCTATACTAACGGAAAAACATCGATTTTCCCTCAGATGGTCCTCAATGAGTTTCGCCACAAAGTAAGCTTTGCGGGGAGGAACTCCAGTAGCCATAATGGAGGAAGCCATGAGCCCCTTTGAATAGGGAAGCCCATGCTTGTCATCGCTTATGACTATGCGTTTATTATAAAACTCGAACCCTTTAACCATGGCTAATCCTTCCCCGCTTCCTTTTGAAATTATCAATCGCCTTATGTGCTAACTCTAACGATAGGTCATTTAGGTCTCCGTCTCCCCCCACGGTAATGGGTACATTGTCCGCGTAAATGACCTCCGCGCCAAGATTCAATCCCATATTGGTGACCACATCCACGGAGGCGGCTTTGAGTTCAGTAAGTAAGGTGGTGAAGTTCCCTTTATGTTTGAGCAAATCTTTCTGAAGCAACTCTCTGTTGGAAAGGTTATTGCTTATGCCCACTACCCGGCAGTGGAACTCCTCCTCCAGAAAATCCTTGAAACCCTCATTTATGCTCGGTGTAGCCGTGGTTGTCAGAAAAACCCTTTTGCCCTCGATGGATTTCAAAGGATGGGGTCTGAATCGAGTGTGAACCACCTTAAGTTCAGGGATTTTCGCCCCTCACAGCCTGGTCTACAAGATTTATTTTCTCTTTACTTGCCATTGGCTCTTCGCACATCGTAAGGACAGCTAAGTCGGATAAGAAGAGCCTGAAAGTCCCGAAATAACCCGATATGTAGTCGATTGGCTGATGAGCACCTATAGTGACCAGGCAAGAATCGGTCTTTATGGGGGGAAGAGCTGCTCCACTGCCTTCAAATATTATTATATCGGCTTCAAGCTCATTGGCTAACTCGGCTCCCGCCAAAACGTTGGAGATGAAGGGAGCCCCGGCCATTCCACCTCCGCATCTTCGACACCCAACCGTCAAAATCCTGCTCATCAGGGCATCTTCGTAGTGATCCGAGGCAGCGTGCTTCCCCTCCCGACTAACTTCGAGCAAGGATTCCGGGGTCATTTCGGTGATTTCTCCGTGAACGACCTCTGGCTCCTGGGGTCCTCCCCTCCCCATAGCAACCACACAGGGGGAAAATCCCGCCTTTGAAAGCACCCGGGCAAGATGAGCCGAGATAGCGGTCTTTCCCACTCGCTTGCCCGTACCAATCACCGAAATGGAGGGCTTTTGCGCTACATCATAAAATCTCGGCGGATCGAACCGAAAATCCGACCCCACATAGGAGACACCAGCGATCAATGCGATACTTGCAAACTTAAAGCGTTCTTTGTAGCCCACCACTGGTTCGTCGCTTAGATCGATTATCAAATCGGGCTTATACTCCTCTAAGGCCTGTTTTATGCCCAGAGAGGGATCGGAGTTCAAAATGATTGGGAGCTTCAGGAAACCCAAATCGCTTCCGTTGGTTACCTTTTCCGTTCCCCCAACGAACACCGCAGCTAGAAGCTCGTGACCTTGATTCCTTATACTTTCTAAACCTGCCTGGATAACGGGCAAGTAATGCTCTCCGTCAATGAGAGCAATGACTCTACTTATCGCGATTCACCTCGAACGCTTAATTCAGAATTCACCCTTTCCCATTTGCAATACATCTTTTCCATGATGGAAAATTCCACGATGAGCTCCTGGCCTCCAAAGGGGTACTTCCGATATATACGTACATTCTCGGGACCAATTTCTACCACGTTATAACAGGGTTTATTGTGACCTCTTAATCTCAAAGAACAAGCCGTTCCGGCATTTACCACCACCAAATTTTCGAGGCGTCAAACGTGGGGAACGTGCTTGTGTCCACAGAGAACCAAATCCACATTTGCGCGAAGGAGTACCTCCAGCAGATCGCCGGCATCGTAGATTATATTCCTTTCCCTTCCAGTTCCAGGCACTGGCAGTAGATGGTGATGTAATGCGAAGACCTTAAACTCCCCTGAATTTTCGAATGTATCTATTATCCACCGATATTTCTCACGACCAACGCGACCACTATCCAGATCCGGCTCGCTGGAATCGACACCAACGATGGTCACTCCCCCGATTTGCAACACGCTATTTCGAGATCCAAAAAGCTCCTCAAAATGA
>DDKQ01000051.1:0-127 GCA_002339355.1 Candidatus Subteraquimicrobium carltonvillense
AGTACCAGATCGTTAGGTATTACGTAAAAAAATGTGAGAACTTTTCCGAAACTCTGCCTTAAAGTGATAGAATACTTCTGGAGGGGAGGTGAACTAAATGGTCAATGCTTATGTCCTCATAAATGCC
>DDKQ01000051.1:330-3833 GCA_002339355.1 Candidatus Subteraquimicrobium carltonvillense
GTTTAGGGATAAATTTAAAAAAATGTGAGAACTTTTCCGAAACTCTGCCTTAAAGTGATAGAATACTTCTGGAGGGGAGGTGAACTAAATGGTCAATGCTTATGTCCTCATAAATGCCGAAGCCGGTAAGGCTGGAAATGTGGTTAGAGAAGTATCGAGAATTGCAGGTGTGAAATCCACTCATGCCGTCACCGGTCCCTATGATGCCATTGCCTTCGTTGAAGCAGCGGATTTCAACGCCTTGGGGGAATTGGTTGTAGCAAGAATTCAAAAAGTGGAAGGAGTTAACCGTACTCTCTCCTGCATCGTCGTAGAACTGAGCTAAAATTCCTCTTTGTGGACGATTTCAGAGAGACTTTTTCTGGAAGGGGATTTGGGGATAATATCTGGGTATCCCAAAACAAGAATTCCCAAACTTAAATAGTTTTTTGGGATACCCAGAAGCTTTCCCAGCCTCATTCTGTGATCCGCGTGATCGCATGGAGAGCCATACCAATGGTTGCCAATGCCCAAAGCCGTTGCTGCAAGCATCATATTTTGCACCGCACAAGCCACACTAGCAAGACTGGTCCAGGGTTTACATAATCCGCGTTTACTTTTATCCATCAACACCGCTATATGCACGGGGGCTTGGATAAAAGCTCCTTTGATCATTCTTTTCGCCAACTCTCTCCCAAACTTTGTCGAGCTAAGATGCTCCACTATATCCACGATTCCAGAGGATTCCAAAAGAAGGGAAACGATTTTGGGAATTCCCATCCCTTCGACCATGCGCTTGAAATCTTCACGACTACAGATTTTCTTCGACCTCTCCACAGCTTTTTTGTCCAAAAGAGCGCGTTCACAGGCCTCAGCGGCTATACATGCAATTTCCTCTCTGATCTTTCTATTCTTAACCACGATAAACTCCCAAGGTTGTGCATTAGACTCGGAGGGAGCCCACCTTGCGGCATCCAAAATTTGCCCCAAAATTTGCTCCGGAATAGGTTTTTTCCTGAATTTCCTTATGCTTCTCCTGGATTTGATGGCCTCGAAGACGTCCATTTCTTTTTCCTCATATATCAAAGCAAAGATAACGTGAAAGTCAAGAGAAAAGACATTTATGCAGCTAAAAATGGATTTTAAGCATGAAAGAAGAGGTAGAAAGTGCTATAATTAATATTGGAAGCTATGAGCTGAGTCTCCCAAGAGGAGGGATGAAGAATGAAGCGGAACGTGGGTATTATTGATAGGGTGATCAGAGTGATCTTGGGAATCGTTTTGCTGGCATACTTCGCAACAAACTACACAGAACTCGTTTTGTTTTGGAACATCGTACTACTTGTAGTCGGACTTGGTTTCTTGCTCACAGGGATCATCGGTTATTGTCCTATCTACGCTCTTCTAGGCATAGAGAGTTTTGAATTTCCCAGGATTCACCGCGTTAAAAAGGCATAAAAACAAATTAGAATAACTCATTAGTCTTGCCAGCGCCAGCTCATAGCTTCATACTTTCCCCTATTTCTCTTGCATTCCTTATACTGTTTCCACCTTTTTTACCTCTGGAACCAGTTGTTTTAAGGTTCTTTCGATTCCCATCTTTAAAGTCATCTCAGCCATGGGACAACCACAGCAAGCCCCAGTGAGTTTCACCTTCACCACACCATCTTCGGTAACCTCACATAATTCTACATCCCCCCCATCCGCCTGCAACGAGGGTCTGATCTTGGCTAATGCCTCTTCAACTTTTTCTCTCATTCAAATCATCTCCTAGATAAATTAGCCCAAACTTTTCCTGATTGTGCCAAGTTTGATAACCCATTCTCTCACCAGGTTATATTCTAAGCCTTCATCGCTCACCAGGTGTTCTCCATCAACACCGATTACTTGCTTGAGCATGGGCTTCATGGTCTCCAAGATTGTTGCATAGAATCTATCTTCCTTGCTTCGAGTACCAACCTTAATGCCCAAGTGATCCTCGATGAACTTTAGATCCTCCCCAACCTGGGAAATTACCGCAGGAGGAAGGAACTCCCCAGCATTCTTAAGATGGACGAATCTACAAGCGAAGGACAAATCCTTTTTTAGTCCAATGCAGGTTTTAAGGAGAGCCTTGAGGGCATTCTCACCATATCTGGTTAGTACCTCGTGTAAGCCTCGACCCGTGCCTATTATCTCTGGAGGGAGCCCGATGCTATACAGAGCCGCGGTATAGGAAATGACCCGAGGTAATTCGATCTCCCTTGTCAACTCGAGGCTCTCTAATTCGGAAACAAGTTCTTTATCGCTTACGAATCTCGCCAGTTCTCTGGGGCGTGGAAGGTCGCGCGCGTAACCCACCTCCCCTTTCCTGGTGAGACGGTCCCGATGCTGCGGGATATAATCGGAAATACAACATGCGGGTTCAGCCATCTCATAGAAGGAATGCAGATAGTGCTTGGTGAATATGCCCATGATGTTCATGAGTTTGGCCTTAAAAGACTCGTCAAAGACCAGAGGAGGAAGGAAAGGGAGTTTCCTCTGCAGGATTTTAACGAGTTTTCGTGTCTTCTCATAACCATGATCGTATCTCATACCCGATTGGACGGTAAGCGTCCGAATTCCACCATACTCCTTTAAGGTACTATTCACATTTTCCAGAGTGAAATGTCCTCTAAAGGGAAGGGTCCCTCCCCCCAAGATGGGACAGATGTTGATCCCCGTCTCTCGTGCGAGCCTATAGCCCTCAGCAATGGCGATCTTATTGGAAAGGATTGCGGGCACCATTCCATAGGATAAAGCAAGGTCCGAGCGTCCAAGCATGAATCTCAGCCGACTCGCGGTGAGTCCCATTTTCTGACATCCCTCGATGTAGCCCTTAAGCATGGAGTAAATATCGAGTATTTGAGGGACGGTTTCCACAAGGGGTATCAATTGGACGAGATTGGGATCCCTGCTCAACCCGAACTCCTTGTGTGCCAATTCGATGACATCGATGATCCTTTCCCTCACGCTAAGAAGTTCCTGAACCCCCGTGCACATGGGCGAGATAACTTCCCTTACAGCATAGACTCGAGAGCGTTTCCAGGCGTGATAGTTGGCTTCAACGATGGACATCAAAGCCATGAGTTGTCTGAATACACTTTCTTCAATGCCACTGGGAATTCGTGGGGTGATAAATACATCCCTTCCGGGAACGATTCCTTTACCCAGTAAGCCCAGGACAACCTGGGAAGTTTGCATATATGGTGTTAGTTTCCCCTCGAAGTCCACCATGGCTTCCTCTAATCCCAGACCCTCAGGAAGGGGAGTAAGAGAAAAAATCGCTTCCTCGGGTTCCTCCTGGACGGAGATATACTTGGACGCAGCATCAGGGTGCTGGGTCATCATCGTCGTTGGAATTCTCAACTCTTCCACTCTTAATTTCTCCCCTTATTTAGTCGAAAGTCAAGGAGTTGGGAGTCAGCAGTAAACAAATATATTATGCCCTAGACATAATTCCAGAAAGTGGCTCAAATCCTAAATTCGAAATCCTAAATCCTAAA
>DDKQ01000013.1 GCA_002339355.1 Candidatus Subteraquimicrobium carltonvillense
TGAAAGGTGACCCAATTACCCAATAACCTAATTACCATTTACTAATTACCAATTATGGGCTTTGCAAGGCGGTGTAGGTAATTGTGGTAGAATAGGCGCCTGGGTCATCGTTCCAGGTTATGTTGAGCTGATAGTCATATTTATAGCTGATACCTGCGGGACTATTTGCAGGGTTGTTCGAGGAAATCGTATAGGTTGTAGTTGTAAATGATTTCCAGGTAGAGCCTGGGTCTGTATCCCATTTAAGCTGTGAGATGGGGATAGTCTTTACTCCATCAGTTAGGTCCTGGCTTGCTTGGACGGTATAGTCCCAAGGAACATTGCTTACTACCGTGAGCTTAATAGCGTAATTACCAGAGCCATCATTCAGCACATAGGGGCTGTTCTCAGGACCAGTAGTCCCGAAGTTCACTGAATTTGTGCCATTGGGAGTAGCAGCCCCTCGATCGTATGTCTCGTCTATGGTTAGGGTAATCTGTGGTCGTATCAACCATAAAGCAATTACTCTTCTTGAATCTATCCTCGCTGAGGTTGTACCAGTATTATTTGAAAATCTGCCTTTAACAGTATGGCCTCCTGATGCTAAAGTTATTCCAAAGGCGGTTGCTGCACTGTTGGCAGTGCTGCTTCCGTAAGGACTCCCCCTTGAGTTTGCCCTATCGACCGCATCAACCATAATTCCATAACATTCACCATAATTAGAGGTAGAAGTTCCGTTTCTTTTTGTTCCCATGGCAATAACTAAAAGTTCTCGCCCGTCCGTTGTCGTTCTTGAAATTGTTGCTTGTGCATCATCAACAAGAGAGGAAGAGGTGGTCGAAACTTGGGTATCTGAGGTAATAATGTCTAAGGCAGAACTATCAGCAAAGAGCAAAACTCCCAACTGTCTTCTGCTAATTGTAACCGTTGATGTGGCATGAGCCGCAAATCTTCCTTTAACAGTTGTGCTAACTGCACCTAAACTCGAAGCATAACAGGTAAAAACCGAATCTGAATAATTAGAGCTGTATGGAGATTTTTCAGCTTGGCTGTAATCAGTCCCATTAACATTTATTGCTGCCTTCTTCCCACGACTGTGTTCAGTACTCCCGTTCACATTGCCAACGTTATAGAGAGTAAGACCCTTGCAAGCTCCTGGAGGTGTGAAAGTAACTGAGGCCTGCGGGTCATCAACTAAAGCTGTGCTATTAGTTGTAGAGGCAGTGGAACTATCAATATAATAAAACTCGTCACCATTAAAAATGTAAATCAACAAAACTCGGTTTGAAATTGTCGCTGTGCTTCCAGAGGTCTGCGAGGCAAATCTACCTTTAATCGTATGATCTCCTGCGGACAAAGTTCCTATCCAGAAGGTAAAATTTCTTGTAGCGTAGTTACTGCTATAAGGTGAATCCCAGGAATTAGCTACATCTGCCCCATCGACACTGATGGCATTTTGCATACCTCTTATGGGCATTGTTGCCCCGTGAACACTGTTGGCTTGGTAAATTACTAAGACTGTTTTGGAAGCGGATAGGTTGAATGTCTGAGAAGCTTCCGTATCATCGACTAAACTTGTTGATGTTGTTGTTACCGCAGTTGTTGAGGTAACAATGTATTTACTGTCAAAAGTCAGCAGAGACCCTGTTGCCCCGACTGGCTTAGGATATTTAAAAAGAATTAAAAAGCTTCCCACAAAAAGAAGAAGGGTAAGAAAAAGAGCTAAAACCTTATTAAAGCTGAAAAAGTTTACTATGCAGGCTATTTTACGCCTCAACATAATTTAACTCTCCTTCAAATTCTAAATCGGCAATCATTAGTAAACAGATTATTCTTCTTTTCGACGCTTAGCTACCAACTTCTTAGCTAGAACAAACACAATAATTGTAGTTAGTAATGTCCCTGCCAACACATAAATCCAAGGCGAAAGCTTAAAACTATCATCTGGTTGGGGAGAAGTGACCTTTAGAAAGACTATGGTTCCCACCCGACCACTCACGGCTACTCCCTTGCCCTTGGTGGCAGTGGTCTCAAAGAGAACAACTGCCCTATAGTGACCTGGATTGGCATTCTTGGGAACTTGTATACGAAGACTGATCTTCTTGCTTTCTCCCTCTTTTAAACCGAACTCATCTGGGTTTACCTTAATCCACTTTGCACAGGACCACTTGCTTTGCCCGGCTGGCAAAAACTCTACATCTCCATTTGGTTTTTTAATATAGTGCATGGTATAAGATCGAACTTTTGAGGATTCATCGCCAGCGTTGGAAAGGGTTATAGTTGCGGTTATACTTTCACCTGGAGGAGTGGAGAATTCCAACTTGCCTGGAGTTACTCCTATCGCTGTTTTTGCCTCAACAATCATCGGATAGAGGAAAAGTAAACAGAGACTTAGCATAATGAAGGCAATGAGTCTTGCCACAACCATTTCTCCTCAGAAAACCTCGATTTTGCGCCTCATTCGTTCAACTTTAAATACTATAAAAATTTGTTCTTTCCTCCAAAATTGCAGGATTTTCAATCATCGTGCCATCGTAAAATCAGCTGGATTGCAACGTGTAACTTCCTTTACGAGGTCAAAATGACTATCAACAGATAAAATATGGGTTAGGTTATTCTCAAGCATAGTGGCAATATGGAGAGCATCACGAGCATTTAAAGAAGGATATTCTAAAATAAGCTTTGAGGCTTGAAGCACAATCTCTTCACTGATCGCAAGAAGGGGTGAAAGAAGTGCGACTATTCCTTTAACGGAGTTAACCGCGATTTCCCGCTTCCCCAAGGCAATATATCTGTGAAGAATCTCTTGGACCACTTCCGTACTAGTTACGGCAGAAATTTTCCTGGAGGCAATTCCCCTCACAATTCTCATACAGGGTTGCTTTAAGGGATGACCCCTGCCAGAGGCATACATGAAGATATTGGTATCGATAAAGTAAACCTCACTCATCAATCCACCAGATAACCTTCAATTATCTTCTTCTCCATCTTCTCCCATTCTTCCACAGGGAGTTCAAGAGAGCAAAGATACTCCGCCGCTTTCTCTCTTGCTTCTAATGGTTCTTTGATATAGATTTGGTGGAGAGCTTTGCGAATAAGAGAGGCGATAGAAGTACGCCGCTGACGGGAGATTTCCTCTAAACGCTTTCGCTCTTCAGGAGATAAAAGAATTGTGATTCGTGAGGTAAAAGTTGCCATTTATTTTATCCTCCTTGATAACTAATATATAATATGAGCATATTATATATTATCATATCTTGCGTCGTCAAATCTTCTACCAAAATAAAAACTTGCTCATTCCTCCAAAATTGAAGGATTTTTAGGACTTTGGCAAAAATAACATATTTGTACCAGGTCTTTAGACCTGTTACCCCAACAGACCTAAAGGTCTGTTTCTACAAAGGAACCCCGTCTGGATTTCTACGAGTCTGTTTTTAGGGATTTTTTTGTAAAGGGGGTGAAATTGTGAAGATCCTATCCATCATCTTGCTCATCATCGCCATCATCAGTCTGTTATTTTCATTGGTTGCAAAGTTCATCATCGGGGCACCGATCTTAAACATCTCAGCAAGCGCTTTCTTAAGATTCACCGATACGTGCCTGCTGTTTGCAATCGTCTTCTCGCTCTTGGTGCTCCTGGAAAGAAAAGCTGAGTAAAACCAGAGGTGGGTCAAGAGTCAGGCTCTTAATAATTTGAATAATTCTGTAGTTCAAGAGTTTTTTCAAATTTGTCAAGCCTGACCCTTGTGGATGGCGCGTGCGGCTTTCCTTCCCGCTCCCATCGCTGAGATGACCGTTGCTGCACCAGTGACGATATCGCCGCCCGCATATATCCTTTCTCTTGAGGTTCTTCCGCTTTCCTCATCAGCTATAATGTATCCTCGCTTGTTTAACTTAAGTCCAGGGGTGCTCTTGGGAATGAGAGGATTGACACCCGTTCCAATGGCGATTATCACAACATCCACATCGATTACGAATTCTGAACTCTCTATGGGGACGGGACGCCGGCGTCCCGATTCATCGGGTTCACCTAGTTCCATCTTCAAACACTCCATGCCACAAACCCAGCCGTCCTTACCCAATATCTTTGTGGGGTTGGTGAGGAGCTTGAAAATGACCCCCTCCTCCTTAGCCCTCTCGATCTCCTCCACCCGCGCCGGCATCTCAGCTTCCGAGCGGCGATAGACGAGGTGAACATCCTCTGCGCCCAGGCGAAGAGCCGTGCGAGCGGCGTCCATGGCCACATTGCCCCCACCCACCACTGCGACATTTTTCCCTCTTTTGATCGGTGTATCGTATTCTGGAAAAAGGTATGCTTTCATCAGATTCGAGCGGGTGAGGAACTCATTGGCGGAATAAACCCCATTTAAGTTTTCTCCTGGGATTCCCAAAAATAAAGGTAGCCCCGCACCTGTGCCGATGAACACGGCATCGTATCCATTGTTTAAAAGATCATCTATGGTGAACAGTTTTCCAATGACCGTACTCGTCCTGATCTCCACACCGAGCTTTTGCACGTAATCGACCTCAGCTTGGACTATAGCCTTTGGCAACCTGAATTCTGGAATCCCATAAACCAGAACCCCTCCCGCCTTGTGCAGTCCCTCGAAGATGGTTACCTCGTGTCCTAGCCGTGCCAGGTCTCCAGCAACGATAAGACCAGCGGGACCGGAGCCGATGACCGCTACCCTCTTCCCAGTGGACTTGGGTCTAGGAGGAATCTCCACCATCCCCTGGGCTCGCTCATAGTCGGCGGCGAATCTTTCAAGTCGCCCGATAGCCAAGGGTTCCCCTTTCTTTCCAAGGGCACAAAGCTTCTCACACTGGTCTTCTTGGGGACAGACCCTACCACAGATGGCGGGAAGACAGTTCTTCTCCTTTATTTTCCGAATGGCCCCGATAAAATCCCCTTCTGCTATGAATTGAATAAAAGCTGGAATATCTACCTCCACGGGACAACCTTGAACACAAGGAAATTTCTTGCATTGAAGACAGCGCTTCGCCTCCTGGACGGCTTGCTCGGGTGTATATCCCAAGGCAACCTCATCGAAGTTCGTGATGCGCACCTTGGGATTCTGTTCAGCCATCTTTACCTTTTGCAGCATCATAACTTTCTTTGATTTCTCCAGTCCCCGATTGATCTCCAACTCCTATCACCTTAATTGTCAGACTTCTTGTCGAGGGTCGAGGGACGAAGGGCGAATTTTGGTTTCCAGTTTATTTACGGTCGCAACCAACATAGAAATAATTTCATCCAATGCTTTTACTCTTTGGTCAATAACCTTAGGTGGAAGAAATTTTTTGCTTCGCTGATACCAGCCTTTGCTTTCTCTCGCTGACCCTCGAGCAACTCTTAAAAAATATGTATACTCTTTACCGAACCCTCTTCCATAACCTTCTTCGATATTCGAACTTATTGAACCCAAACTACGTATCAGCTGTCTTGCAACTTCACGGCCGCAATAATCTTTGCTCAAAATATCTAAATTATCTTCCAAAAATTTATTATATATTTCAACTGCTTTTTGATAGATATTGTTATTTTCCAATCTATCTTTCATTTCAACCCTTCACTTTTCGACACTCGCCCTCCGCTTTTCGCTTTTCGTCCTTCGCTCGACCTTGTCCTTCGTCTTTCGTCTTTGTCTGATAGCGCTCAAGGGATATTTTTTCTTCTTCGAGATACATTCGCTGCCTAGCTACGAGCAGATCGAAATCGACTTGATGACCATCGAAGTCTGGTCCATCGACGCAGCAAAACTTAGTTTCTCCTCCCACGGAAACACGACAAGCTCCGCACATTCCCGTCCCATCGACCATAATTGGATTGAGACTAACCATAGTTTTCACCCCAAAATCCAGGGTGGTCTTACAAACGAATTTCATCATGATCGCTGGACCCACTGCCATGACTAAATCCACCTTCTTTTCTTGAAGGAGATCCCTTAAAGCGTCGGTGACCAGCCCATGACGGCCTTTACTTCCGTCATCCGTGGTGATGTAAAGTTCATCGCTGACCATCTTCAGTTCATCCTCCCATACGAGGAGATTGGCACTTCTTGCCCCCAAGATGGTGATCACGTGATTTCCCGCATCTTTAAACGCTTGGGTAACGGGATAGATGGGAGCAGCACCGACACCCCCTGCCACACAGATGACACAGCCATAATTTCCTATCTTCGTGGGATGCCCCAAGGGTCCCACGACATCAGCGAGGAGAGTGCCTTCGGATAGAGTCGCCAAATGCTTCGTCGTTTTACCAACTCCCTGGAAGATGATGGTCAGAGTCCCCTCCTTCCTATCGAAATCGGCAACGGTTAGAGGAATCCTCTCACCGCGCTCATCGATCCTTATGATGACGAATTGACCAGCCTCAACTTTTTTGGCGATATCCGGGGCTGAAATGCGGATCAAGCTAACCTCCGGTGAGAGTATCTTTTTCTCAAGAATCTCGAACATAAAAACTCCCTCACTATATTTTCGCTTTGTACCATTAACAAGATGGGTTAACACCCTGGTCGGGGTGAAGTGCTCCGAAAACACCCCGAAGAACGCTGTCGCGTCTACGGGGCAGGCGCAGTTACGGCCGTTTACCCCCGTTGGCGAGTGAAACGAGTC
>DDKQ01000004.1 GCA_002339355.1 Candidatus Subteraquimicrobium carltonvillense
GTACCAGATCGTTAGGTATTACCCTGACAAATCAATAGATGTTTTTGGCAAGGGATAATCAAATTTCTCTATCAGTTTAGAGTCGTGATATACGGATAATGTCTCCTTTGCAGTATCAATTGTTGTCCAGAGATATTCATATTCTACCTCAATTGGCATAGAGAACTGCTTTAGGAGATTCGCTATTTTCATATCTACTAATAGCGTTTTCTCTTAGTTTCTTTTCGTCCATACTGACCTCCTTTTTGGAGATCAGTATAAAAGAGATTATAATGGTAATCAGTCTACGATGTATTGATACAAAATACCATTAAGGTCTACGATCTATTGATACTTTTGGGTCTACGATGTATAGGTATTTGTCATGTAACCACTAATAACCCTGCAACATCCTCAAGTAATCCATCAAGTCTTCTCTCAAATCGCCCCTCGCGAGCGCTATCTCGATGTTTGCTTTAAGCCAATCTATCTTGCTTCCAATATCGTATCTCTTTCCTTCAACTTTGTAGGCATAAATATTCTGTTCAGCGAGGAGCAACCTTAAGGCATCGGTGAGCTGAATTTCATTGTTCCTACCAGGTGGCGTCCTCTCCAGGCAGTCAAAAATCTCAGGTGTCAGGATATACCGCCCAAAAATGGCTAAATTTGAAGGGGCTTCCTCCAAGGAAGGTTTCTCAATTAAGTTTTCGACCTTGTAAATCCTCTCGCCAATGGGATATCCATCGATGATACCATATCTTTCGACCTTATCGCGGGGTACTTCCTCCACAGCTATAACTGGCGAGCCGCACTCTCTGAATATATCAAGCAATGTTCTAGTGCAGGGAATATCCATCATGGTAATGGTATCCCCCAATAAAACGGCAAAGGGTTCATCGCCGACATGTTTCCTGGCACAGAGAACGGCATGTCCCAAACCCCGAAGCTCCTTCTGCCTGATGTAATGGATATCGGCGAGGTCAGCGATTCCCTGCACGTGGGTCAAAAAATCGTGCTTTTCTTCCTCCTGAAGAAAATACTCAAGCTCAAAGGATTTGTCGAAATGGTCTTCTATGGCTCTTTTGCCTCGCCCGGTGATCACCAAGATATCTTCAACTCCCGAAGCCACAGCCTCCTCAATAACATACTGGATAGCAGGCTTATCGACCACGGGGAGCATCTCCTTTGGCTGAGCCTTGGTTACTGGAAGCAACCTGGTTCCGTAGCCTGCAGCAGGGATTACCGCTTTCATTGAATACCCCCAAACCTCCTTCGGATAGAAGCGTTTCCAATGCATCGTATGCAGTCAAAGCTTCACTGGATCGAGGCGCTTAACCTCCTTAATGAGATCGAAGTGTGCATCGGTACTGATTATGCATTCGATACCATTAGTGAGCATCACAGCAGCGTGAATTAAATCCCGAGCATACATCACAATGTTAGTATCAATAAAGTAGGCGGTTTCTACCATCCTCCATGCCCCAGCGCTATAAGCTCCTCGATCTCTTCCCAGGTGGGCAAGTCTTCCTGGGCTGATATAATCCTCTGCGCCGCTTGCATCCGTACTTTCTTAGAAGCCTCGTCTTCAGCAAGAATTACTTTTTCCACAGCTTCTCGTATAAGAGCAGCAACCGAAATTCCTCGGAGTTTTGCTTTCTCTACTAGCTTCCGATATTGCTCCGGCTCAAACAAGATCATCGTCTTTTTAGTTAATGGCATCACTGTCACCCATTTTCTTTATATCAACATCAATATATAACAATTAGAGCTTTGTCAACGCATCGGGAGCCATCAGTCGCTCGGGAGCAACCTTGTTCCAAAACCCGCTGCTGGGATAACCGCTTCCATCTTCAAAAAACACACCCCTCTTCTTTTCAATACCATCGAGCTTAACATCTCTATTTTGCGAGTAATCTCCAGATCGTATCTCTTTCTCATACCTTTTCCCCTTTAAAAGCTGTTTTAAACCAGGTTATTGAACGTTGTAGTCCCTGATCTAAAGATACCCGGGGTTCCCAGCCCAATATCTCCTTCGCTTTGGTGATATCAGGCTTCCGCTGGTGTGGATCCTCCGGTGGGAGGGGTAGAAAAACTATCTCTGAGCGAGAACCACACATCTCCCGAATGCGATGAGCTAGCTCCAATATCGTCATCTCATTGAGATCGCCCAAATTTATGATTTCACCCTTTGTACTCTTGGAGAACATCGCTTTAAGCAAACCATCAACCAAATCATCGATGTAGCAAAGGCTACGACTCTGCGAGCCACTACCATATACGGTGATGGGTTTATTGTCCAAAGCTTGCTGGATGAAGTTGGGGATTACCCTACCATCCTGCTTTCGCATCCGTGGTCCGTAGGTGTTGAATATGCGGGCTATCACCACGTCTACATCGTATCTTCGATAATAAGCCATAGCCAAAGCTTCGGCAAAACGCTTGGCTTCATCGTAGGAACTGCGAGGACCTACGGGATTAACATTTCCCCAATAGGTTTCGGATTGAGGACTAACTTTTGGATCCCCATACACCTCTGAAGTCGATGCAAGCAGTATTTTTGCCCCATTTTTTCTGGCTAACTCGAGCATATGATAAGTGCCTAGGGAATTTACCATCAATGTTTCGATTGTTAACTTTGAGTAATCTACAGGGCTAGCGGGACTGGCAAGGTGGAAAATATAGTCGAGGGGCGAGGGTCGAGGGGCGATAGGCGATAAAGGTGTAGTGATATCGTGTTCGATGAGTTCGAAATTCTGGTTATTTAGCAAGTGCTTAATGTTTTCTCTCGATCCAGTGAGGAAATTATCGATGCAAATTACATGATATCCTTTCTCAATTAAGGCATCGCATAGGTGAGAACCTATAAAGCCAGCTCCCCCCGTAACCAACACCCTCATCTTCCAACCCCTTTATGGATGAACCCCAGGTTCCTGAGAGCATTAGCGTCCAAGAAGTTTCTTGTATCGAATAGAATTGGTTTTCTAAGCAAGGATTTAACTCTTTTAAAATCCAACTGTTTAAATTGATCCCATTCAGTCAACAAAAGGAGGATATCACTATCCTTCGCCGCTTCATATGCATCATGGACCAATTTTACACCCTTTAAAGTCCGCCTGGCATTATCCACCGCCACGGGGTCATATGCCTTTATTAATGCACCTTCGGCTCGAAGATGATGAATGATGTCGATTGCGGGTGAGTCCCTAATATCATCAGTATTGGGTTTAAAGGACAAACCCAGTATGCCTATATCCTTGCCCTTGAGATCGCCCAAGAGTTCTTGAACCTTCGTTACAATGAACCTCTTCTGATTCTCATTAATTTGAATGGTGCCTTTCAGAAGTTGAAAATCGTATCCATAATTTTCCGCCATTTTAACGAGGGCTTTGCAATCCTTTGGTAGACAACTTCCTCCCCACCCGGGTCCAGCATTGAGGAATTCAAAACCAATGCGTTTGTCATATCCCATACCTAAAGCCACCTGCCTCACATCCCCTCCCACTTTCTCGCAAATATTTGCAATGGCATTTATAAAGGATATTTTAGTTGCCAAAAACGCATTGGATGCATACTTTACCATCTCTGCACTCACTGGGTCCATAATGAGGATGGGGGCGTTAAATGGGAGATAGAGCTCGGTCATAACCTCAGCTGCCTTTTGACTACCTGTGCCTACGATGATCCTATCGGGATGGAGAAAATCTTCGACGGCTGAGCCTTCCCTTAAGAATTCTGGATTGGAGACCACATCAAAATGATGGAGGTTTATTTTGCTCTCCTCGATCATTCCTTGAACCACTTTCGTTGAACCCAGGGGCATGGTACTTTTATTGATGATAACCTTATAGCCATTCATCGCCCGAGCTATTTCTCCCGCCGCTGCTTTTACATGAGATAAATCCGCAGCTTCGGTTTCGTCAGGAGGTGTGCCCACCGTGATGAAAATTATATCCGACTTTTGAACTCCCGCCATGATATCAGTTGAGAAAATAATTCTTCCCGTCTTTTGATTTCTGGTAACAATCTCCTCTAAACCGGGTTCATAGATAGGAATGATTCCAGTCTTTAGTTTGGAAATCTTATCTGAATCGATGTCGACACAGATTACATCGTGACCGATCTCAGCCAAGCAGGCACCAGTGACCAATCCCACATATCCCACCCCAATGATGCAGATTTTCACTCTCAATTCTCCCTAATGTAGCAGACGTCTCATTTTTGTATAGTAAAAGACCAAAAATATAATCGCAATGAAAAATGAGGACGTCCTCGGAACATGTGACATTAATTAATCCTCCCCAGGTGATTTTCTACGCTGCCTGCCCAATACCTTCTTTGAAGCCTAAAATTTCCCGCCTTTACCACTACACGCAATCATTAATACACATAAAATACATACTTAATGTGTTGCAAGATCGTTAATTTTGTGATAGGCTGACCCACGGTGAGCGTTATGGAGGCACGAATAAACATCACCATGCCCAAGGAGTTTTTAAAAAAGGTAGAATATCATCCCCTCAGATTTTGCTACAAACATTAGGGGAATGGCAGGTTTCAGAAATATCTTAGAACATGAATATGTAAAACTAGACCTAGCCAAGGTTTTTGACAATTTACAAAAGCTGGAGGACTTTGAGAAATTTGCCAAATACATTAATCAATTTGTCGAAAGGGAGTCTACGAGTTGACTATTTTGGGGCGGGGTTTTCCCCCACAATCCTTTGGGCGGGCACGGAGTCCCGCCTCTACGCAATCCTTTATCTTCTCCCCAGTATTACGATAATGTCTGCCTGGATTGAGGAATCTTCTCTCAAAATTGCGGAGTATTTGGTTTTAATTTGCTCCGCGACCAATTGCGCAACATCCTTATGTCCCGGTTTATAATGGATAATTGTTCGAGGATAATCATACCTGTCAGCATCTCCTATATTCCTGACATTAAAACCACTTCTTTCGAGAAGATCAGCGATCTCTTTAGCTGAACCGGCAATTCCATTTCCATTGAGGACATCTATTCTTACTTTGCTTTTATCAACAACTGGCTCAGCAGCCAACCCACCTTTTTTATCTCTTCCCAAGATAATCACAATATCTACCTCTGAATCACCTAAGTTTGGATGAAGCAAAGCTGGATAGAATTCTTCGATTTCTTTAGCCACAAGTTTTGCCACACTCTCTTGCCCTGGTTTATGGCGAATAATGGTGCGGGGATAAGCATCATAGCCTGCATCCCCAACTGTTTGGATATTAAAACCGCTTTCCCTTAAAATATCAGCAATCCTTACAGCTTCTCCTTGAACACCATTTCCATTCAACACTTGAATCTTAACTTTGCTCTTATCGATTTTTAATGGTGGTTTAGCCTTGGGTTTTGCCTTCACTAACTTAGTTTGGGGTACTTGTTCAGCTTTCTTTGCCACCTTTGGCACAATCTTCTGCGCTTTCCTACCAACAAAGAACCAGTGTCCTGTAACATAAACGCCACCAATCAGACAAAACATAACAAGCAAAGCTGCTAGTCTCACCAAAGCTCGAAGTCTGGCCCTTCTGCGGGCAATAATAGCCTGCGATGAAATCCTGTATGGGATTTTCCCAACTTTAGGAGTCGCTATCCTCGGCTCATGCACGGGTCTTTCAAATTCTTCTTCCTCAACTGTTACTCTTTTTTCTCTGAAATACTCGATTAGTTGGAAGAATACCCCCATGGCTAGAAAGGCGTAAGCCACCATGGCAGCATAATTCGCTGTGGCGTCGTCTCCCCGTATCAACAGAATGGGACAACACACCAACAAGAATAAAGCAATCCCTATGGAGATTCGAGAATCTATCTTGTAAGCCAAGCAGAAGATGAAATACAAGATGAGGAGATACCGAAGGCGTATTATGAATCCAAAAATTGTTATATTCCCGAAAAAAGTGCTAAAGAGTATAGCACCCGCAAGCAAAGCCGTTATTGCATGGAGACCAAAGCGATTACTTGGAATAAAATCCACCAAGCGCCTGGGGATTGTGGGAGTCTTTATCTCCAGCCGATAATATTCCCTACCTTTATTATCGATAATCTTCCCAATTGAAAATGTCTCTTCCTCAGGGCGTGATTTTGACCCTTTGGAGACGGACGTTCGATAAATGTAGATGCCCACCAGTAAGAACAAAAACCCGCCTATAATTCCAATAACAAAAACCAACCAAGGTCCCATTTTTACTCCGATCTCACCTCAAGGCTGCAATCATTTACTTATTCTCTCTCCCAAAGGACATTCCTGCATCCCTTTTCCCAATGCCAAACCAAAATATTTTCAAATCAGGCTCTTCTCCATTCCTAGTGGGTAACCGACGAAGTCATTACGAGCGTTAGCCGAAGCCGCGAGCGAAGCTTGACAGAAGCAATCCCTATGAGATTCCTCCCCTTCGACAAGCTCAAGGTCGGAATGACACTTCGTGACAGATTGCTTCGGGACTAACGTCCCTCGTATGTATGTGCTATACTTTAAGGAGTTTTAGAAGGGGGCATCAATGAAAAGGGGAACCGGACTTTTATTCATCTTTATAGGAATTATAGTCATTTTGTCGGCGACCACATTTTTCCTTATCAGTCACCGCCCAGCTGGGTCAGCAACCGAGCATTTTCAAAAGGGAGAAGAATTTTTCGCGCAGCAAAAATGGGACCAAGCCATAGAAGAATATACCAAAGCCATTGCACTCGATCCCACATTCGTACAAGCATATAGGAAAAGGGCATGTGCTTATAATAGCAAGGGAGATTTCTACGCCGCAATCTCTGATTATAAAAAAATAATTGAAATAGATACTGAAAATCCAAATAATTATCTGGAGTTAGCCTCGCTTCACTGTTCACAGGGAAATAACAGCTCAGCGATTACCACCCTCAAAAAGGCAATTAAAATAGACCCCAAAAATTCCTCTGTCTTTAACAGAGCCGGGGATATCTACGTTGCCATGGGACGACATCAAGATGCTTTAGCCTCCTACACCAAAGCCATAAATTTATCTCCCCGTGCAGACCTGTACATACACCGAGCTAACCTTTATTCCGGAATAGGAAAATATGACAAGGCATTGGCTGACTATAATCAAGCCATCAAAGTCGATCCCAATAATGAGGGAGCTTATGCAAACCGGGCAAATTTTTATGCTCAGAGAAAACTTTATGACCAGGCGATGCCCGACTACGATAAAGCCATCCAACTAAATGCCAAGTACTATGAAGCATACTTATGGCGAGGCAATTTGTACGATACTTTAGGAAATCCTAAAAAAGCAATCGCCGATTTTACCAGGGCTATTCGCATCAACCCAAAACGAATAGAAGCCTATGATGCTCGCGGTAAAATATATGCCTCTGAAAATATGAAGACCCAGGCGATAAACGACTATCTAAAAGCAATTTCCCTCACAACCGACAAGACCGAGCAGTTGAAATTGAAACAGAAGATCGCAGAACTAAAAGAGTAGAAACAAAAACTATATCAGATTATCCATCAGCCTCTCCCTCATTTCTATTTTTGATTCATCCCAAGGATTTCCAAAATCCGTTATCCCGAAGGCACTACACATTTTGAGAGCATCGACCGAGAGAGGGGAACCATAAATCACATACTTTTTCCCCTTTTTAAAACCTCCATGATTAAGGGATTGCCTCTCTTCTTCATCTCATTAAATTCCTGGGGAGTATACACTAAAGGTTCAATTGGTAAGTCGGTGATTTCTAAAATCTTGCTTATCCTATCAAAAAATGGCTCTTTAAAGTCGCCCACCACAACCAGGTCTATGTCGCTTCCCTCGTGCACCTGACCCCTAGCAAATGAGCCATAGAGATAAACTTGATGGATGGGAAATCTCTTTTTGATTTTGGATATGAATTCCCTCAACCTTTTATATATTTCTTCGCTTCTTTCAATATCGATTCTGCAGAGCTTATACACTTGATGGCATCTCCTTCCGTGTAGAATTCCGCAGGAGGTGCATCGCCTGGGAGTCCATTTGGATACCTGGCGGGAATGTAAAATGTGTCCAAAAATCTCCCATCCTCCATCAATCTTAAAAAGCTTTCTTCATATTTACTACACTCTTGGAGTAAATCTCTCAAAGAATGCGTAATTATTGCCCTTAATCCTTGCTGGAAAAGAAAAGCTTTAAGGGCCTTTTCAGCGCCTTGTTGAGATTGAAAACAAGCCCATTCATAGTGACCTGTCTTCAAGCTGTCTTTTGCACCACTTATGTCAGCTTCAGCTTGACGTGGCCAACGAACTACCTCCCTTTGATATTTATTCACATTGCCACTCCTTTCTAAAACTACC
>DDKQ01000027.1 GCA_002339355.1 Candidatus Subteraquimicrobium carltonvillense
TAATTCTCAAAACTTACAGGTAAAACCTAGCATTTTTCAGATATTAGCAACAATCTATTAAACGGCGCCAAAAATTCTCGAGAATATTCCTTGCAATTTGAGAGAGTTCAGCGAAATTAAGGGTGGAGTGGATGATGTTTACTATGTTATAAATTTGTTGCAAATCCTGGTACCTTTTGTCTAACTCTTTTCTGGTTTTGAGCAGCTCATAGTTGAGCCTTTGAATTTCGTTAATACCCATTACATTCTCCGAGAGAGTTCCATCCCTTTATTTTTGAACATATTATGCTCTCTCCTTTTTTCGGCTATTTATATAAATTACATGAGTGGGTCATATAAATCACTGAATATTCTTCTGAAGGGGGTGAGCTAAGGAGGCGCCCAGACGGGCGACTGTATGGTCGACTCTGAGCACGCTGTTAAACCCCGACTCGTCGGGGAAGAGCTGCGGCAAATTGCGTGCCCGAAGGGCGAATAGCAATTTCGCGGAAATCTAAGCGGAGCTTCTTGGCAGGATTTTTTGTGCTCTCCTTAGGCGATCTATCGCGCGCCTCTTTCCCAAAAGTTCAAGGGTTTCAAAGAGGGGTGGGCTCACCATTCTTCCGGTAACCGCAACCCTTATGGGTTGAAAAACCTCGCGAGGGTGAAATCCGAGTTCTTTCTGAAGAGACCTTAGAGTTTTTTCGATCCCCCTTGAATCGAACCTATCCAAAGATTCCAACCTCTCTGTAGCCATTGATAAAACCTTGGGTACTTCAGGAGCACTTAAGATCTTTTCAACGGATTTTGGATCCCATTCCACATCTTTGAAGAAGAAATCCGCGAGCTTAATGATCTCGGCGAGATTTTTCATCCTCTCTTGCTCTAAAAAAACAAGCCTCTCTAACCAGCTCATTTTCCTTTTATCCGGCGCCTCAGCTAAATAGCCCACCCTTTCAAGGAAGGGAATAATCTCGGCCACAAGCCTCTTAACTGGAGTATGGCGGATATAATAACCATTCATCCACTCAAGTTTTCCAATATCAAAGACTGCTGGGGCTTTCGATACCCTCTCCAGAGAAAATTTCTCGATCAGTTCATTCCTACTTATCAAGGTGGTTTTCTCATCTAAAGACCAGCCCAAGAGAGCCAAGTAGTTGACCATCGCTTCCGGTAGGTATCCTTTATTTCGATATTCTTCAATGGATGTAGCTCCGTGACGCTTGCTCAAAGGTTTCCGATCAGGCCCCACAATCATCGGTAGATGCGCAAATAGCGGAGGTTCCGAGTTCAGAGCGTTGTATAGAAGAACCTGTTTTGGTGTGTTGGGCAGGTGATCCTCTCCCCGAATTACATGGGTAATCTCCATGGCTTTATCGTCGATAACTACGGCGAAGTTATAGGTGGGGCTGCCGTCGGCTCGAAGAAGGACGAAATCATCGAGGAGTCTATTCTCAAAGTGAACTTCGCCTCGAATGAGATCGGATATGGTGGTTACCCCTTCAAGGGGACAAGCAAATCTTATGGCTGGTTTCCGCTCCCTTTCGAGCACCCTCCTCTGCTCAGAGCTTAAGGCTCGGCATCTTCTGTCGTAGCGAGGCGGGATGCCCGCCTTGAGAGCTTCCTCGCGTCGAGTCTCAAGCTCCTCTGGAGTGCAGTAACAAAAGTAAGCCTTTTTTTCATCGAGCAAACGCTGGGCAGTCCCGTGATAGAGTGAGAATCGTTCGGTCTGGCGATAGGGGCCTTCGTCCCAGTCCAGACCGAGCCATTTTAAGGAGGAAATAATCGCTTCTATCGCTTCCTCCGTCGATCTAGTGCGATCGGTATCCTCTATCCTGAGAATGAAACTTCCCTTATTCTTTTGGGCAAAAAGCCAATTATAGAGAGCTGTTCGGGCTCCCCCAATATGCAAATAACCGGTGGGACTGGGAGCAAAGCGGACACGGACGGCTTGCCCTTTGTCCCTTATTACCTGTTGCAGGTCTTGTTCTGTTTGTTCTTCGAACCATTCTTCCTTAAGCTTGTGCCTTTTGTCGGGAATTACTTTCGTGGGAGGGGGCATCGGCTTTCTGATTGACTTGTAGATATCCAGTTCGTCCGAGGTTTTCTTTTTCTTACTCATGCATCCCACCGACATTCTAGTGATTATGTCCATGTTTCAATTTGACAACGGGTCACGCTCTCTTATCAGGGTAATTTTACTCCCAACTTTTAATCCTAACTTGACGGCGGCACTTCCCTGGTTTACAGCAATACAAAGATGATCGGATGAATCCACCAATAAGAGGAGCTCACCAGCCTTTACTTCGCCAAAAGTCCTCAAAAGAGGCAAGATGACATTCTTCTCATTCCATTTTACCAAAATTTGGTTTTTCAATCTTATGCCACATTTCATCAACTCATGTAGGGTTACATTTAAGCGAAGGGTTCCAAATTTATCTACATAAATGACCTCGCAAATTATTTCCTCTCCTGAAATCCTTGCTTTGGACCAAGGGGTTTGGACAAGGTCATTTATATCGATTTCGGGTCCAAACTCATCCATATCCTTCCCTGCAGCTAGGTGAGCGGCAACGGGAGCGAAGATGTCTCTTCCGTGGAAGGAAGGGCAAATTGGCTTGTGCATATATCTTTCATTGGTTATCTCGACTACCCTTTTAATCCCTCCTAATCTTTGAGCTGCGGGAATAAGTAATCCATTATCGGGCCCTATCAGGTAATCTCCTCTTTTGGTCAAAATTATTATAGCCCTTCTCTTGGTTCCCACACCGGGATCGACTACGGCTAAATGAACCCCCTTGGGCATGAAGGGAACTGCGCTGGCGAATAGTAGAGCACCCTTCTTTACATTGAAATTTGGAACTTTGTGAGAAATATCGATGATCTCAGCGTGGGGAGCAATCCCCTTCATGACACCTTTGCAGACTCCAACCCATTCATCGGACAGGCCAAAATCGCTTAAGAATGTTATAATGGGACCCATTTTTCTCCCCTCAATCCCCCGTTTCATATAAGTATAAAATGATTAAAGTGTCTCGAATGTATAAAATGTAAACTAAACTCGTTAATAGTCCAGGTTACGACTCAGCCCGTAGATTTATGTCTGGGCAAGAAGCTTGGAAAACTTACAGATGACGATCTTCCAGGCTAATCTGATAAAGCCTCCGGTAGACCACATTTATTTGCCAGAATACAAAAAACTTATATATGGAGCGCAGGTGCCGTAAGGATTTGAGCATTCTCATGAAGATTGCCCAATAGGAGTAAACCTTCTGGCAGGCCCAATCATAATGGGCTCGAAATTCCTCGGGTGACATGAGCTTGGGACGGAACACCACGTGAGTAGTGTCATATTTCTCCCACCTGTTGTGCAGGATGCGTCCGGTTTCCTCCAACTTCTCGCGGAGAGCAGTTCCCGGATAGGGAGTTAACACAGTAAGTTGGGGAACCTCTATATTCAACCGTTTGATGAAATTCACGGTTCTCTTAAATACACCCGGATCTTCTTCATCAAACCCGAAGACAAAGCAACCAATAATCCCTATTCCCTGGGAATGAATCCTTCGAATGGCCTCTGCGTATTCGATTATCTTATTCACCTTTTTGCCCATGGCTTCGATGGCCTCGTTCACCAGGGATTCGAAACCTATGAGCATTCCAACGCAGCCACTGCTTGCAGCCAACTTTAGCAAGGACCAATCCTTTGCCAGATTGAGGGAACCTTGACTTATCCACTTTATCTTCAAAGGGATCAAGGCTTTGAAAAGCTCCTTAGCATACTTGGGATTTCCCACAATATTATTGTCGGTGAAGAATACAAACCTCCCCTTCAAATCCTTTATCTCTTGTACAACCTCCTGGATGGGTCGATAGCGGATGTTGTTACCGAAGAAAGTCGTGGTAGAGCAAAAACTGCAGTTGAAGGGACAGCCCCTTGATGTCTCTACTTTGGGGACATTCACATAAGCTTTTTCATTCATTAAATCTCGACGAGGCCTTGACAGATTCGTCAGATCAGGTTTCTTCTCTAAACGATAGAATTTTTGAAGACTCCCTCTTCTGAAATCATCGAGCATCTTCTGCCAGACTCCCTCCGCTTCTCCCAGGATAATAGCATCGGCATGGGCAATTGCTTCCTCTGGCACGAGGGTAGGATGAACGCCTCCCATCGCTACCTTTACCCCTCGAGCACGAAACTCATCGGCAATCTCATAGGCCCGGGGGGCACTTGGGGTAAGAGTGGTGATGCAAACCAGATCAACCGGTTTATTGAAATCGATTTCCTCCACATTCTCATCGGTGATGGAGACTTCAATGTCGGGGGGATTCAACCCAGCTAAAATGGGTGGAGTTAAGGAGCTCATATACATCTTTCCAAATAACCTCACATTCGTTGGATGATAAGGTTGGATAATTTCTAACTTCAAAATAATCACCATCCATTGATTTTAAATCTCCAATTCCCTTCCATAATCATCTGCGAGCCTGTGGACATCATCCTCAAGGGAATAGCCGAAGGCAACCTCCAATATCCTCCCCCTTTTTCCCTTGGAGGATATGCGGTGAACCTGACCCGCTGGGATGAAAAACTCTTCACCCACCTTGGCATCGTGGATCTCATCACCGATTTGAACCCTTAAACCCTTGTCCAGTATCACCCAGGTGTCGCTCCTTAAGTTGTGCCAATGCAAACTGGTTTCTTGATTGGGTTGTATGGTGATGAGCTTCACGGAACAGGTTTTATTGAGAGCATAAATGTTTAAATGACCCCAAGGCTTATCGACCTTCATGACCACCACCTTCATTCTTCTATCATATTCATTCACATTATAGCGCAAATCAAAATCAAACCTTCGATCTATAAAATTTTCAAAAGATTGACCATTTCAATGGTGGACATGGCTGCCTGCCAACCCTTGTTGCCGGATTTAGTGCCAGCGCGCTCTATTGCTTGCTCGATGGTATCGGCGGTAATTATCCCAAAGGAGATGGGGACACCGGTATCCAAATTTATCTTGGCAATGCCCTTGGCTACCTCGCTGCAGATGTATTCAAAATGGGGGGTATCACCCCGAAGAATCACCCCCAGACAGATAAGACCGTCGTATCTTTTCGAGAGGGCCATCCTCCTGGCGATCAATGGTATCTCAAAGGAACCAGGGGTCCAGACCACCTCGATGTTTTCATCCCGAGCATCATGTCGCTTGAGGGCATCCATTGCCCCTTCCAAAAGTCTTTTACTTAAAAACTCATTGAATCGACTGACGATGATCCCAAATTTAAAATCCCGCGCGATAAGTTTTCCTTCATAAATTTTCATGATTTCCTCCCTTCCATTATCGACCCCTGGTTACTCAAAAATCGTCGCCTGCAGTGAGTTAAGAATTGCTTTTTCGAGCGACTAGTCTTCTAGCTCAAATAGGTGGGCTAATTTATCCCTTTTGACTCGCAAGTAGTCGATGTTGTGAAAACTAGGTCGTACAACCAGCGGTACCCTTTCGGTGATCTTTAAACCATAACCCTCTAATCCCACTATCTTTCTGGGGTTATTGGTCATTAAACGCATCGATGTGATGCCCAAATCGACCAATATTTGAGCCCCAATGCCATAGTCCCTGAGGTCTGGGGGGAAACCCAGCTCTTTATTCGCTTCTACCGTATCCTTCCCTTCCTCCTGAAGCTCATAAGCTCTAAGTTTATTGACAAGCCCTATGCCTCTCCCCTCCTGTCCTATAATGTACAGAAAGACTCCGCGCCCCTCCTGAGCTATCTTCTTTAAAGCTTCCTCCAATTGACCTCCGCAATCGCAGCGAAGGGAGCGAAATACATCTCCGGTCAAGCACTCAGAGTGAACTCGAACCAGGATATCATTTCCGCCTTCAACTTTCCCCTTGACCAGTGCTAAATGGCATTTTCCATCCAAAATACTTTCATAACCGATGGCTGTAAACATCCCATATTTTGTGGGTAGATTTACCTCCGCGATGCGTCTCACGAGTTTCTCGGTGCGGTGGCGAAATCTAATTAGGTCTGCAATGGTTGTCATCTTCAGACCAAATTTTCCTGCGATTTTCTCCAATTGGGGAACCCGGGCCATGGTTCCATCCTCATTCATGATCTCACAGATGACACCCGCTGGGGAAAGTCCCGCTAATCTTGCCAAATCCACGGCTGCTTCGGTATGCCCGGCTCTCTCCAAAACCCCACCTTTTCTGGCTCGAAGCGGGAAAATGTGACCGGGCATGGAAATATCCTCCGGCTCGGTCTTGGGATTTACGACCGTTCGGATGGTGGTCGCTCTATCGCGTGCGGATATCCCCGTAGTTGTGCCGTGCTTCGCATCGATAGAAACCGTGAAGGCGGTTTCATGAAATGATGTATTGTCAGGAACCATGGTTGGGATTTTAAGCTGGTCCAACCTCTCGGGAGTACAGGGTAAACAAATGAGACCTCTCCCGTGTTTAGCCATAAAATTTATGGCCTCAGGGGTAACTCTCTCCGCAGCCATGCAGAAATCTCCCTCATTTTCACGATCCTCATCATCAACTACGATGACCATCCCACCCCTTTTTATCTTCTCGATCGCTTCTTCGATGGAACTAAAAGCCACTTTTTCACCTCCCCGAAATAAAACCGTGTTTTAAAAGCGTTTCTAAAGTTAGATTGCCCCTAACCGATTTTCTTAAGAAGCTTTCGATATACTTTCCGAAAATATCCGCCTCCAAATTTACTTTGATACCCGGACCCTTAAAGCCCAATGTTGTTACCCTTGCCGTGTGGGGAATAATGGAAATAGTGAAAGCGGAAGTGGAAATATCGACTATGGTCAGACTCACTCCGTCCACTGCAATTGATCCTTGCGGTATTAAATATTGACTAATTCGAGACGGAGCCTCAATCTTAAGGATAATTGCATTTTCTTTCCTAAATTTGTTGAGGATTGCTCCTACATCATCAACGTGACCTGTTACCATATGTCCGCCAAGACGATCACAGAATCTCAAAGCCCTTTCCAAATTCACAGCATCTCTGGATTTTAACTCGCCCAGATTCGTCTTTTTTAACGTCTCAGGCGAAATATCCACTCGAAATCCATTCTCCCTTCGCTCGGTAACCGTGAGACAGACTCCATTTACGGCGATGGAGTCTCCAATCTTCAAATCCTCCGTCACCTTTGGGGCAAATACCTCCAAAATGCATTTACCTCTGCTTTTCGTAAGTGCTTTAACTTCCCCAAGTTCCTCAATTATGCCCGTGAACATCTCAACCACCGTCGCAATTAGAGCTCAGCAGCTCAGCTTTACAGCTTCTGAGCTTTCTGAGCTAACAAGGGTAGGCTTCTATCATCAAGTCCTCGCCGATCCTTTTCACGTCCGTCATTTTAAGATTGGGTGCCTGGTCAATGGCTTCAATACTTTCTCCGCCCATAACTCCGGGGGTATCATCTCCTCCTATGAGTTTTGAAGCGATAAGGAACAAAAACTTATCCACGATTCCAGCCTTGATGGCCGATGCATTCAGCAGCGAGCCTCCCTCCAAAAGCACGCTGGTTATCTCCCTTTCTCCCAGTTCCCTCATGAGTTTGACCAAGTCAACTCTTCCATCTTTTCTGGGGACGGGGAGAACTTCAACCCCGCATTGGCGAAGAGCTTGTATTTTTTCCCTGTCGGCGCTAGCGATGGCCAGAATTGTGGGAATCTCTGAAGCCGTTTTGACTATCTTGGAATCCAGGGGGATTCTTGCTTTACTGTCTATGATGATGCGAATGGGATTATGTATTTCTCTACCCTGAAGTCTTACCGTAAGTAGAGGATTATCCAGAAGAACGGTTCCTATTCCAACCATAATGGAATCGTATTCACTGCGGAGGCGATGGACTTCCCTGCGGGATTTTTCACCAGTTAACCGGGTAGCACTCCCTCTTTTTGCTGTAATTTTCCCATTCATACTCATGGCCACCTTCATTAAAACAAAGGGCAAACCCGTCGTTATGTACTTAATGTAAATCTCATTTTGATGAGCGATTTCTTGGCTTAAAATGCCCACTTCGATGTCGATTCCTTTGAGTTTAAGTTGCTTGATACCCCTTCCGCAAACCTTGGGATTGGGGTCGATTAATCCCACTATAACCCTTGAAATTCCAGACTCAATGATCGCTTCAGTGCAGGGAGAAGTTCTTCCATAAATACAACAGGGTTCCAGAGTTATATACATCGTGGCCCCTTTTGCCTCCTCCCGAGCTTCATTAAGGGCGTTTACCTCGGCATGAGGCTCCCCGGCTTTTATATGGAAACCTTCCCCCACTATTGCTCCATCCTTAACTATTACCGCTCCCACAAGGGGATTGGGGCTGGTTTTTCCTCGCCCCTTCTCTGCTAGCTCGATTGCCCGCCCCATGTATTGTCCATGCATGAGAATTCCCTCACAGCCTAAATATCCATTCCAATATTCTTAAGAACATTAGAATATAGCTTTTTACCTTCTTTCTTCTCTCTTATTAAAAAGAAATGCCAAGGAGAGGTCCTTGGCATTTGCCAATACTCAAGGAACCTTCTCCCATCCAGACTATACTGTCGGCTCTGGAATTCCCTTATGGGTCACCAGATCTACCCCACCTTATTGGTTGCTAGTTAGTCGGTTTGCTGGTTTGTTTAATTCCCAACCAACTAGCCAACAAGCTAACCTGCTAGGGGGGTTCGCGGGCTTTACCGCCGGTCGGGACTTCCCACCACCAATACTTATTGCTACTCTCTTCCTCACTTGCAGCGAAAGTGCTTGGCAGGAGTCACCCTGCCCCGAAGGTTTCCCATATTTCATTGCAAAAAACTATAACAAAAGATTACAGCTTAGGCAAGGGAAATTACTTTTCTTAAATTCCTTATGGCCTCGCCGATATCGACGTGGTTAAAAACGGCAGAACCTGCAACTAGGATATCTGCCCCTGCCTTTATGATATCCAGGGCGTTCTTCTGAGAAACTCCTCCATCAACCTCTATCGCTACCGAAGGATTATACTCTTCAATCATATTTTTAAGAAGACCTATCTTCTCTATGGTTTGAGGAATGAACTCTTGTCCCCCAAAACCAGGATTAACCGACATAATGACGACGAAATGTATCTCCGGTAGGGTATTGATGAGATTTGTTAAAGCTGTTGCAGGATTTAAGGCTACTCCAACACTTAGATTACTATAAGTCTTGACCCTCTGGATTACTCGATGTAGATGAGTACAGGCTTCAAAGTGGACGGAGAGAAGATTGGCTCCAGCTTCAATGAAATCCTCAATGAAGAATTCTGGATTCTCGGTCATCAGGTGCACATCAAAGGGGATATTGGCATATGGCTTGATAGCAGAAACTACTGAGGGACCGATGGAGATATTGGGCACGAAATGACCGTCCATGACATCGATATGGATGTAATCCGCTCCGGCTTCTTCAGCTCGCTTGACTTGCTCTCCCAGGCATGCAAAATTCGCCGACAAAATTGAGGGAGCAATCTTTACCCTTTTTACCATAGGGATTCCTCTCTTAAGGTAAAAGTAATTTTAACATTGAGTTTTCCTTCCTTCAAGAATT
>DDKQ01000114.1 GCA_002339355.1 Candidatus Subteraquimicrobium carltonvillense
AACGCTCCCAAAAATTTTCTACAAGTTTAGAATCGTTGATATCCCTTGAATATCTTTCAGCCATAAGAGCCACACCAAACTTAAAAGGTCCGTGCATCGGTTGGACACTCTTCTACGCATCTCCTGCATTTGATGCATATCTCAGGAAGGGAATGCGTCTTAAAAAGGATTAATGCAACTTTTACCATCCGTTTTGGTAGTGATTCATTTTTTGCTCGGGAGGCCATAACTCCATCCAAGATATTTTCACTCTCTAACTTTATAACCTCTACTGGGCACACTTTTACACAAATGCCGCATCCGATGCAGAAGTCCTCGTCTACTTCAGGTGGTATGATCAACACCGAGTTTCTTAATTCCTCAACCACTTTGCTTATTTCCTTGCCGATGAGTTTAATTGAATCATCACCCCGCATCTTATCCACCTAATGGACAATCCTTCCTCCCCCCACAACTACATCATCTTGATAAAATACCACCGCTTGTCCTGGAGTGATTGCTCTTTGGGGCTGGGTAAATTTCACTTGAACCTTACCACCATTGAGCGGGGTAACCACTGCTTCTGCCTCCTTCATCTTATACCTTATTTTTGCCTTAACCTTGATGGACCTGGTTAGTTGCCTTATGGAAATATAATTTACTTCTTCCGCTATTAGCTCACTACCATATACCTCCTCCTCGCTTCCAACAACGATAGCATTTCTTTCTCTATCGATGGCTATCACATAAAGTGGCTCTTTAGCGGATATGCCCAATCCCTTACGTTGCCCAATGGTATAGAATATAATCCCCTTATGCTCTCCCAATAGGTTCCCCCGGCTATCTAGAATGGGACCGGACTCGGCAACCTTCGGTATGTACTCCTTTAAAAATTTGCCATAGTCGTTGTCGGGAATGAAACAAATCTCCTGACTTTCTGGCTTTTCGGCTACCGGCAACCCCAGCTCAGCAGCTTTTCTTCTAGCTTCAGTCTTTGTCAGATTTCCCAGGGGCATCAAGGTATGGGCAAGCTGTTCTTGAGTCATGATATAGAGGACATAGGACTGATCCTTAGCGGCATCTATTCCCTTCTTCAAAATATAGCGTTTCTTTTCCTTGTCAAAGCCTATTCTGGCATAATGTCCAGTGGCTATAAAATCTGCATTCAATTCTTTGGCTTTTTTAAGTAAAGCATCAAACTTTATATGTTGATTACATCTAATGCAGGGGTTGGGCGTTCGTCCCCGTGTATATTCTTCACAGAAATTGGCGATTACTTTCTGGGCAAATATCTCTCTAAAGTTCATTACATAGTAAGGTATATCCAATTTGAAAGCTACTCGGCGGGCATCATCCACCGCAGCCAGAGAGCAACAACCTCCGAATCTATCGGCTTCTTCCGCTAACTTATCGGATGGCCAGATCTGCATGGTAATCCCAATAACCTCATATCCCTGCTCCTTGAGCAAAGCAGCGGTAGTGGAACTGTCCACTCCTCCACTCATGGCTACAACCACTTTCCCGCTCATAGTTCATGCGCTCCAGAGTGTTAAAATACTCCAAAAACCCATGGCCTAACAAATTAGTGAATCAAAGAAAAAGAATATCCTAAGATTAAAGAGAGGGTGCTAACCGTGACCAAATAGCTAAATAATATTTTAGCGCCAAACTCCTTTCTCATAACCAAAATCGTTCCATAGCTGGTGATCGGTCCCACAAGGAGCAATACCATCCCTGCACCGACACTCATTCCTTTGACAATAAAGGCATCGACTAAGGGAACGGTGGCTGTCGAACAGATGTGCGTAATCAAACCAAAAATCAAAGCGAACAGGTATCCCCAACCAGCAGCAAGATACGTATTTATCAATCTCCCAAGGGGAACGAAGGATGCCACAAAGGCAGCCAAAATTATTCCCAGAAGCATCTCGGGTCCAATCTCTCTGACCATGTCCACAAAGGCAAACTTAAAAATGGATTTGATTCGATGACCCATCTTCCTCTCGCAAACACAACTTTGTACCTCCTGGGCACAGTGAGAACAATGCTCCACTCCGACCCTTGGTTCAAAGGTCAGAAAATTACCGATGGTGCCCATGATCAGTCCCATCAAGATCACGGAGAAAAATAAGAAGATGGTGAATTTTAACCCCAGGAGTTTGAAGGTCACCAGGAGAGCTGTTACGGAAGTGGCGGGAGTGGCAACCAGAAAGGCGAGAACCGATCCCAGTCTCGATCCCTTCTTGTAAAAGCTTATGGCCACGGGAAGGGAGCCCCAACAGCAAATGGGTAAAACCGTTCCCACGATGGTGGCGTAAAAAATCGGTTTTATTCCTTTCTTCCCCAGATGTTTTTCAACCCATGAATCGGGTACGAGCTCGTGAATTAAACCGCTGAGGAAGAAACCCAGAACCAAAGCGGGAAATATTTCCACGATATAATGCTTGAGCGCGATGATGAATTGAGCCATCAGGATTTGTTCTTCCTTCCCAAATAGTCTTTGACCGCGGCGTGGAGAGCTTGCTCCGCCAAGACCGAACAATGCATTTTTATGGGAGGCAATCCATCCAGGGCTTCGGCAACGGTCTTGTTTGATATCCTCAAGGCTTCGTCGATGGTCTTTCCCTTGACCATCTCCGTAACCATGGAACTGGTAGCAATGGCTGCCCCGCAGCCCAAGGTCTTGAACTTGACGTCAATGATTGTATCACCTTTCACCTTTATTAACAGCTTCATTACGTCTCCACAGATGGGATTGCCAGCTACGCCAACGCCATCAGGATTTTCTATTTCCCCAACATTTCGAGGATTCGCGAAGTGCTCCATGACCTTCTCACTGTACATATCAGATCAAACCTTACCCTCTAGACTTCTCCCTGGGTTCATTCCCTCAAATCTATACCGCAGACATCGCCCAGAGCTTATTCACGATCTCCACCACAACATCCAATACATAATCGATATCTTCACCCTTAGTCGCTCTACCCAAAGTGAAGCGCAAAGAGCCATGGGCAACCTGGGAAGGAACCCCAATAGCCAATAAGACATGGGATGGTTCCAGAGAGCCGGAAGTACAAGCTGAACCACTGGAAGCACAAATCCCTTTCATGTCCAGATTGAGAAGCATGGCTTCCCCCTCTACCCCTTCGATGCACACACTCACATTATTGGGTAACCTCTGTAAGGGATGACCATTTAATCTGATTCCATCAATCCTTTCAAAGAGACCTTTGATGAGTTTATCCCTAAGATTTGCGATTTGACATTGCTTTTGCTCCATTTGAGCCTGAGCTATTTCCATTGCCTTGCCGAATCCAATGATACCGGGAACATTTTCCGTGCCTGCTCGACGCTTTCGCTCTTGCTCTCCTCCATGTAATAGGGGTATCATCCTCGTCCCTTTTCGAATGTAAAGAGCGCCTATACCCTTTGGACCATAGAGTTTGTGGGAGGACATTGAGAGTAGATCCACATTTAGTTCATCTACATTTATTGGAATCGCTCCCGCAGTCTGTACTGCATCCGTATGAAAATAAATCTCTTTCTCCCTTGCTATCTTTCCGACCTCGGCTATGGGCTCGATCGTTCCCACCTCATTATTGGCATGCATCACGGAGATAAGAATGGTCTTATCTGTGATTGCTTTCCTGACATCTTCCGGATACACCAGTCCGTATTCATCCACGGGAAGATAAGTGACCTTAAATCCCCTCTTCTCAAGAAACTTGCAGGTTTCTAGAACCGCATGATGTTCGATGCTGGTGGTGATGATGTGACTGCCCTTTCGTTCATTGGCGAAGGTTACACCCTCGAGGGCGAAGTTATTCGCTTCCGTTCCCCCACTGGTGAACACGATCTCCTCACTTCTGGCTCCAATGCTAAATGCTACCTTATCTCTGGCTTCCTCCATGGCAGCTTTTGCTTCTCGCCCCAGAGAGTAAAGAGTGGATGGATTCCCGAAAGCTTTCATAAAATAAGGAAGCATTGCCTCCACCACTTGGGGGTCGGTGGGAGTAGTTGCGGCATGATCTAGGTATATCCTCTTTACCATGGCTCCCCTCGTGTTCCCTATTGGTTCATAAAGATTTATTTTTGGTTTCATAAACAATTACCCAACTTGCCAACAACCGTTTTTAGATGCCGGCACCGTGAATGAAATCTTCAAGGAAGATTACCTTGGCCGGCTCCTTGGAATCCGCGATCGCAGGCACTTTCTTTTTTGCGATCAGGCCATCTACTTTTTCCTCTAATTCCTTGAATTTTTTCAATAGGCATTGGATGGCCTCTGCTTCAGGATCGGGTAGCTTTCCATGCTCCAGCACATCAAGAGGACTAACTCGCTTCCCTTCCTGAATCACCACTCGTCCCGGGACACCAACAACTGTGGTGTTTGAAGGAACCGGTTTTACCACCACTGATCCTGCACCGATTTTTGTATTATCTCCAATGGTGATTGGCCCTAAAATCCTAGCCCCAGCTCCAATGACCACATTATTTCCTATTGTGGGATGACGTTTACCTCTTTCTTTACCAGTTCCTCCCAAAGTTGCACCTTGATACATGAGAACATCATCGCCAATCTCGGTAGTTTCACCGATCACCACACCCATGCCGTGGTCGATGAAAAATCTTTCACCGATTTTCGCCCCTGGGTGTATTTCTATGCCGGTCAGAAGCCGACTTAAATGAGAAATTAGTCTCGGTATGAGGGGAACTTTATGTTTGTAAAGATAATAAGCTATTCGGTGAAACAATATGGCATGCAAACCTGGATAGCAGAGCAAAACCTCAATCACGCTTCTCGCCGCTGGATCTTTATCTAATATCGTCTGGATTTCAGTCTTTAGCCTTCGAAACATCGCCAAATTCCCCTTAATAGCCTTAGGTTTTACCAACTTTCTTCCTGAAAAAGGGGAGTGCTTAAGTACCTCTCCCCCGTATCTGGTAGGATGACTACGATGAGCTTGCCTCTGCTCTCCGGCCGCTTTCCCACCTCAATGGCGGCGAAGACCGCGGCACCGGATGAGACACCAGCCAGAATTCCCTCTTCCTTGGCTAATCTCCGAGTAGTGACAAATGCCTCTTCATTCTTTACGGTAAAGATTTCATCGATGAGTTTGGTCTCGAGAACATCGGGAATAAAACCCGCTCCTATCCCCTGGATTTTATGGGGATGTGGCTTTCCTCCAGAAAGAACTGGTGAATCTGCAGGTTCTACTGCAACTATCTTAAAGTCTGGTTTGAGAGGTTTGATGTATTCTCCCACACCCGTTAAGGTTCCCCCCGTACCTACACCGGCAACCAATATATCAACTTCGCCATCGGTATCCTCCCAAATTTCCCTGGCTGTGGTCTCACGATGAATCTTTGGATTGGTTGGATTCTTAAACTGCTGGGGCATGAATGAGTTGGGTATTTTTCTCACGAGCTCCTCAGCTTCCCTGACCGCTCCCACCATTCCTTCAACACCCGGAGTAAGCACGAGTTCTGCGCCTAATGCCTTTAGCAAGGCTCTACGTTCCAGACTCATGGTATCGGGCATCGTTAGGATGAGCTTGTAACCCTTGGCAGCAGCCACAAAAGCGAGAGCTATTCCGGTATTCCCACTAGTGGGCTCGATGATAATGCTATCTCTATTGATCAACCCTTGCTCCTCGGCAGCTTCTATCATACTCACCCCTATGCGATCCTTAACACTCCCAAGAGGGTTAAAGAACTCCAGTTTGGCAACAATATCCGCATGGGTATTGGCAGCTATCCTGTTGAGTCTGACCAAGGGAGTATTGCCTATAAGCTCAGTTATGTCCCCTGCAATCCTTGCCATTGACCATCCTCCTTCGCTAAAATTCATCCTAGATGTGATACATATATCCCTATTGAGCTCTCCTTCCGCCTCCTCTTTTTACATATATCCTCTATAGTAATGGATTTCAAACATCCTCACTCCATACTCGCCCTTAGCTTGTGAATTTCCTACTTTTCCGATAGATTTTATATTAAATTTATACCTACAACCGGTCGGTGTCAAGACTACAAAATCTCAAGTGCACCGGCCGGCAAAAACTCAGGTTACTACCCAGCTGCTTTAGAAGGCGACTTCGATTATCTTAAGCGGGCAGGATCTCGCACACAGTTCACAAAAGATGCATTTCTCCTTATCGAATTCGAGTTTCCAAGTTCCCGTATTTAGATGCAAAGCTTTGGGCAAGCAAACGGCGGTGCAGGCACCACAATCTACACACTTTTCCTCATCTAAAAGGATATCCCTCGCCGCTTCCTGGACATCGATGCTTCGGTTCCGCAAAAATTTCAGTCCCTGCTCGATTTTTTCCTCGTCGCCTTCAATCTCCAGAACCATCCTTCCCGTCTCTTCCTCCCGAATTTCCGCTCGCAGGATGTTAATCACTAAATCGAAATCCTTGACCAGATGATAGGTGATGGGTTTGTCAACCTGCTCTGGTGGATAAGTCAATACCACTTTCCTCTTTGCCATTTTATATCTCCTCCTCGGTGACGATCTCCAGAGGCTTGAAGGTTCTATCCAATGAAAGTCTTTGAATTGGCTCCTGCAATAGAAAGCGTCCTTCCTTAATCCAAGACTTTAGGACATTGGCGATCTCCCTCGCTTTTGCGTAACTGGAAATGGGGGCAGTTGGCACTTCCTTCCCCTGGATGGTTATCTTGCCAGATCTCAGTTCCTTATAACTAACCGTGCCCAGTTTGGGTCTGGCACGCCTTGGAATGCCGTAATCAAGGATTGTCGTATAAATGTCCTTATCACTTATGCTTACGAATTTTACCATCTCTTCATCCAGAATGCGGATGGGTACCCCCACTCCCACGAACATCGTCGTCCCATAATTATGGAAGCTCGCTGCCCTTATATATCGAGTATCCATCTTCTTGAGGTCACCTATCAAAGCTAGAGTTCCTGCTGGACCTATGGGGACACCACCCTCAGCTCGGGACTGAACTGGGTTATGCTGAGTTCCCTCCCAAACCACATAGCCCACCGTTCCTCCAAGAAAAATCCTCGTACCAATGCCGATGGTCCTGTAATAAGGATCATTGATGAGCGGATTGAGTTGACTGGAAGTGCAGTAAGTGGCGTTGCCAAATTGGGGAAGAAGGGTTCCCATGTAAGTATAGATGGTTCTATCCGAGGAATTTACCGCCACCGCATAGTTCTGATAGACATTCCTGGGGTTGAAGAGGTAAGCTTGATTCACTGCGTCCTTTGTGATGAAGGTTTCTACCTCTTTTCGAGGATAACAATCCGTTCCATAAGCTACTGCTCTGAGTTTAACGGGTTTTCCCTCAATTAAATCTTGGATTACATGAGCTCCCCCGTATTCTAGACCTTCGGTCTCGGAAAGCTCGGTGACACCAATGTAGATATCCACCGCTGCCAATCCGGCATGTGCAGAGACATCATTCAACCACACCTTGGTCATCTTTATGGGAGGATCAGCATGGCCGAAGTTTATAACCGCTCCGGATGAACACATGGGACCGAAGGTGGCCGTGGTGACCACATCAACCTCCTTTGCTACCTTCCCCACTCCCTTCTCAGCCACCAGATCAATTATCTCTTCAGCGGTGACAACTACCGCCTCGCCTCTCTTGATTTTCTCATTTATCTCTTGGTAGGTTTTACTTGCTGCCATTTTTGTTGGCACCTCCTTCAGATTTGTAAAATTTACACTCCAGGTAAAATTGGAACATATTGGTCGCAACACCAACAATAGTAAAACCCATCAAAATCTGGTAAATTCCATTCCCCACATCTTGGACAGATCATGATCGTCCCTCCTCCATAAAAAATTTCGAGCGGGGAGAGTTGCGCATATAAACTATTCCTCCTACATTTGTATAAACGAACCTCATCCTTAACCTCCTTAATAAATAAGGACCTCTCATCCCATTGGGACGAGAGGTCTCAACTGGTAATTACTTCGTGGTACCACCCAACTTCGCCAGTGCCTCACGACACTGACCTCTTCGACTACAAAGATAGTTCATATAGTTCACTGTTTATAGCTCACAGCAAAAATCCCAAATTTCCTTTTCGCCATAACCACGAACTGTGAACCAATAACCATGAACCATTAGATAGTCTAGCCCAGGTAACGGGAGCAACCGTTCGGTTCTATTCGGCATTTAGCCTTTCTTCCGAAAGCTCCAAGGCCATTTCAGTTAACCCAACTATACTGATTTTCAGCTACCTCAGCTCTCTGTCAATAGGCCGAATTGCCTCACCTAAAATCTATCTGAGATTGTATCGTTGCCTCAAATAAAAATCTACTTGAAAAGG
>DDKQ01000106.1 GCA_002339355.1 Candidatus Subteraquimicrobium carltonvillense
TTCTTTTTGTACGCCTCCAACGAGTGGAACCTACATCTTCTTCTTTCTTCTCATGGGGATGTTTTTCACCTTGATTGCTGTGTCCCATCAAACTCCTGTGAGGCTAGCAACCAAAGCCTGCGGCGAAGTTCCTGCTTAACTGTTGGAGAATTCATCACCAAATAAAGCCTTATTTGGGAATTCAATCTCTGCTATTAAAAACTTAAGTCAAAGATTTTTTAAATCTCTCTTTACAAATATTTTTAACTCTGATATCGTTGCGGGCACTTTAAAGAGAGGAGGGAAAAGGAGATGAAAGAGTCATTAGCTGACAAGATAGCTGGGATCTTAAAAGGTAGCGCTGGTATGAAAGTGGCAGAAATTGTCGAGGCTCTTGAAAAGCAAGGTCACAAGTTCACTGCCAAGGCTACCACTCCTCAGCATAGTGTCTGGGGAGTCCTTTGCGCCGGCAAAGGGAAGCGCTTTATGCAACCGGGAAAAGGTCTCTGGGCTTTGAAAAGTGAGGCTGAAGCCTCGCTGGGTCCTGAGTATAAGTCCCGTATTAAAAAGAAAGTCGCACCTAGCAAAGTTAAGAGAAAAATAAAGATTTCGGCTAAGCAAATTAGTGAACTGAACAGAGCACCATCGAATGTAACGAGTGAGTAAATCAAAATAGGGAGTTAGCGGAACCGCTCTTTTATGTTAAACTTAGAATCGAAGGCCGGCGTAGCTCAGCGGAAGAGCAGCTGATTTGTAATCAGCAGGTCACCCGTTCGAATCGGGTCGCCGGCTCCATGTAAATGCTATAAAATCTCATTCTGCTAATGTTTTGCTAATGTGAGATTTTAAATTGGTATTGTGAGCTCGTTGAAAAGAGACTCTCACATTTACCAGAAGAATAACAGGATAAGTTAATGTACTGTGGCGGACAATACCGAGCAGTCCCAAAAACCCCACAATTTTCTAATCCTTGGTATGCTGTCTTAGCAATCTATTAGTAGTTTTCTATTACATAAGGTAAATGGGTATATTCTTCCACTTTCATTTGCTGGGTCCAGCCGGCTGAGGCAGGTTCTTTGTCGTAATATTTCTCAACTTCCTCAACCTCATCGGAAGTTGCGAAAATCACTTGAACCGACTCTCCTTGAGGCACGGTTCATCAGGAGCGAACATGGCGGAGCTAGGCAAAGGAAGGAACGCAAACGGTATTTCTCTCAGGACCCCGAGAGCGAGGGAGGGGCAAATCCTCACTCCCAGGGCTCCTCTTAAAGCCCACAAGCTTTTCTAATTAATATGTTAGGCGAGCATCTTTCCAGGTAAATAGCACAGTTGGCTCATTTTTGATAGCCCAAATGGACTAGGCATGCAGGAGTGTGTCCTAGACATAAATAGAGTGATCTCTTATCGAATTATTAAGCGTGAATTATGTCTAGGCTATATAGGAGTCTATCCTTGGGGGAGTTAGAGGAAGGATAGTTATTCTACCAAGCCTTCACGTATGGCGATCACGGCTGCGGTTGTCCTGTCGTTGATGTGTAGTTTGCTGAAGATATTCCTCAGATGGTTCTTAACGGTTTTATCGCTGATGAAAAGCTCCTTGGCAATTTCTTTGTTGCTCATGCCTTGAGCAATCAGGCGAAGTATCTCCCTTTCCCGATTGCTTAAGTTGCTGTAGAGGTATTCTGGTCCTTTCTTCTTTTTTCCCAAGCGGGTGAACTCGGTCAATATTTTGGAAGCCATTGAAGGTTGGAGAAGAGATAATCCCTGAGAAGCCATTTTGATGGATTCGATTAGCTCCTGGGGTGCTCTATCTTTGAGTACATAGGCTATGGCTCCCGCCTTGATGGCTTCAAACAGGAACTGCTCCTCATCATGTATGGTTAACATGACCACTTGCGCATTGGGATTATCATTTTTTATCTTTTTGGTTGCTTCAATGCCGCTCATATGGGGCATTTCCACATCCATCAAAATAACATCAGGCTGGAATTCCGTTGCTTTTTGTACCGCCTCTATACCATCCGCTGCCTCCGCCACTACATTGATTCCCGCTTCTTCCAAAATCCTTCTTAACCCCTTGCGGACGATGGTATGATCATCGGCGATTAACACGGATATCTCTTCCATTATGTGACCTCCTGGCGTAAGGGAACGGTGGCTATTATCTTGGTTCCCCCTCCGGGGTGGGTAACTATTTTTAAGTCCCCGCCCAAGGATTCCACCCTTTCTTTCATCCCAATCAGTCCAAAACCTTTGTCTTTAAGTTGACGGGCTTTGATTTCTTCTAAATCAAAGCCTTTCCCGTCATCTTCGATGGAAATTCTTAAAGCCTGGTCATGTTTCTCTAAACCGATACTCACTTGAGTCGCTTGAGCGTGCTTCTTCACATTGTTTAGAGCTTCTTGAATGAGGCGGAATAAGCTCGTTTCCGTTATGGTGGGGAGTCTTTCGGTTAAGGAAGTTTTGAAATTAACTTCGATCCGATTCTCCTCTTTGAATTGCTCGATATATTTTTCTATGGTTGGCACTAGTCCTAAACTGTCAAGGGTAGCTGGTCTCAAATCATAAATCAGTTTTCGTAAATCCGCTATGGTCCCCGTGGCCAATTGCTCCAATTCTTTGATTTGATTCTGAGCCCGGATATCGGAGGCAATTTGTCTTTTTAAAGAATCGAGATTAAAAATCATGCCCGATAGATTTTGTGCGATTCCGTCATGTAAATCTCGAGAGATTCTTCGACGTTCTTCTTCGTGTGCTTGGCTAACTCGTCGCATTAACTCGTTTAAAATCCTCCGTTTATCCAGGGTTTCCTGATAAAGCTGTGCATTTTCCAAGGCTATGGCTATCTGAGGGGCAAGGGTGGAAAGTAGATTTATATCCCGAGGACTAAAACTACCTCCGGAGGTTTTTCTTCCCACATTAAGCATGCCGACCATTTTCCCTTTGCTCCAGAGGGGTATAGAGTGTAAAGACTCACGACTTTCAGCAAGGCTGCCGGATTCCGTTTTATATCCATGAACTAATATCGTTTCGAATATTTTATTTCTCACAAAACCCTTGCCGTCTTTAACTTCCCACACGATTTCCTCGGAGGTTTCCCTGGAAGGAACTCGATATTTATCGCCATCTTTCTTCAAAGTTATCTTTTCGGGTAGATGCGGGGAACCAGATGTCGCCAAGTGAGTAAAACTTTTCGATTTTTCATCGTAGAGAAGCAAGGTGGCGCTTTGAAGCTCCATGCCCTCTCTTATTTTTTGGGCGATCTTCGTTGAAAGATCCTCCAGACTCATCAGGGAGCTTAAAGTTTGGCTGAATTGTTGGAGGAAATCCCTGTATCGAAGCTCGTGTCTGTAGACGATTTTATCGATTAGTTTTTGCACTCTATTTTTAACTGGCTGGAAACAGCACACAACAATGACAATGAAAATTGCGGTTATCAATGGGGAGGTGTATGGGGATGGTAACTGGGCGATTTTCCCAGCGGTTAGAGCGAAAAGGAGATAAGCGCTGGTGAATAGCCCCGCTAAGATTGAGTAGAGAAAAAAACATCTGATTACATTAACTATATTTAAAATCCGAGAGGTGACCGCGAGAATTATCAATAAGATTATGATTGCAAGAATTATCGACCAGCGAACCAAAGGTGGAAGATTGGAGAAAGCCTTGAAAAAACCGGTCAATGGCGATAAGAGACTTATGGGTGTTCCCGCTGGGGCTCCTTTGTACTTCTCCCATAAGGCAATTTGAATGAGGGTGGCTTGTGTATCCCCTTTACCTATAAGGGTAATTCCACAACTCCGATTGTCCTTTGCAAATGTTAGGAGATAACCTATTTCTCCCGCAGCGTCAATGGTTCCCGATTCTATCTCCTTCCAACCTAACTTTTTCATCTCGGAGGAGTAAAATTGGGAAACCTTCCCTATTTCTTCTCTGGCATAATATGCTATAAAAGTGTTTTTTTCTTGTTTTTCAGTATCGATATTCTCCCGGTAAAGTAAGCGCCTTGCTTCGGGGTATAATGCAATTTCGGGAACTTCTCTACCCTTTAATCCCTGGATCTTCTGATTGATGGCTTCTCGTATGCTCTCGAATAGATTTTCTGAAGGTGTAGTGGTTAAGGAACTTCCAATTGTGCTCGCAAGGAGAAGAATTAGAACAATGATTAGAATTGAGAAGATGAGAAGGCATTTTCTTAACACATACATCCCACCCGCTTCGGAATAGCGAAAGAACTTTTCATAACATCGGGAATCGGATTATTTTAATCATAGCACTTTTATACCTCTTTTTGTCACCATTGTATGTGCTCCATATGACTCATTTTTTATAGTTCAAATGGACTATTCAAAAGCTTTTACTCCTCGACCTTTTGATGTAATTGTCCACTCTACCTCACCGTTTTTGCTTTTGTTGAGATTGACATGGGATGCAATTTAAAGTACTATCATTACTGCAAAAAGGGGATTCTCTTGTCTTTCAAAAGAATTTTCAATGGTAGGGGGGGTTCCCGAGTGGACAAAGGGAGCAGACTGTAAATCTGCCGGCGCAGCCTTCAGAGGTTCGAATCCTCTCCCCCCCACCGTTAATTGGTTGTTGATAGATTAGTTTTTGGTAGGAGATCTTTAAAAGCGAATAACCGACAGCGAAAAAAGAAAAATGAAATACAAGTAAAGATTGGAGTAGCTCGGGCGAGTTTTATTTGTAAACTAATGGTGATCCTTTCTGCGTCAAAACCAAACTGAGCAAAGAAGAAGCGGAACTAAAAGGGATGGGGCTCGGACTTTATTGGGGCGAAGGTACTAAAACGAATGTAACATTAGTAAGGTTGAGTAATACCGACCCTGCTCTTATAAAAAGGTTTATTGAATTTCTGATCAGAATATGTGGTGTTGAAAAGAATACACTTAAATTTAGTTTGCAAGTATTCGATGATATGGACACGAAAGAGATTGAGGATTACTGGCAGAAAGAACTGAAAGTCAAGCCTGAACAGTTCTATAAAACTACAGTGACGCCATCACGAGGCAAAGGTACGTATAAAAACAAGACAAAATATGGCGTACTTACAGTTTGCTGTCACAACAAGAAACTCAGAGATATTCTGGTAGATATGCTCGTGTAGCTCGTTTGTGGGATATCCCGCCACTGGGATAGAGTATTTTTGGAGAATTTGTTTTTGTTTAATCGCCCGCATAGCTCAGTAGGTAGAGCACTTGCGTGGTAAGCAAGAGGTCAGCGGTTCGACTCCGCTTGCGGGCTCAATCGCCCTTCGGGGCAGGTCAAGAGTAAAATTAAAAAGCTCTTGACTTTTGATTAAGAAAGAGTTTGACTACAGTAAAAGTCATCGGAAGCATGGCGGTGTAGCTCAGTGGTTAGAGCACACGGCTCATACCCGTGGAGTCGCAGGTTCGAATCCTGCCACCGCTACCATATATAGTTAGTAGTTGGGAGTGGGGAGTTGGTAGTTTGGGAATAATGAAAATATTGGCTCCCAACTGAACTGA
>DDKQ01000006.1 GCA_002339355.1 Candidatus Subteraquimicrobium carltonvillense
CAAAGTCGAAGGAATCCAAAGTTCAAAACAAAATGAAATAGGGTTTGGGATTTCAAAAAATTTGGATTTTAAATTTGTTTAGGATTTAGGATTTCGAATTTAGGATTTGAACCACCTTTCTGAAATTATGTCTAGGGCATAATATTTATGTTGTTTATATTCGCCATAACTAGTGAAATTCCTCTTAAATGGGTGTTTGTAATGAAAGGATTAGAAATTTTTGAAATTCAAGCGGAGTTCGCATATAATCAGAGCAGGTGAAGAGAATGGAATATCAAATCGCTCCCATTTTTACTCAGGGAGCAGAGAAACGTTGGAGGATAATCAAAGGAATAGCGAGTCTGGCTACCTCCACTACTGGTTTATGGATTATTGCCTTGATCATAAGTTTAGCGATTGTACCCATTATTCCACGTCTTCCCCTCTTGCCCGGTCTCTCCAAAAAAACTCGACCTCACAGAGGACCTGTGCCTCCGCAAGGGTGCGATCCAAATCAGCAATGGTCGAAAATTCCCATTCGGATTCCTTAAATCCAGGAGCAAAGAGTGGTGAGATTTTGCCCCAAAGAAGTCCATCGACGCTGCTGGTGGATAACTCCACCCATGGAATTGGCTCAAGAGAATCAAATCAGAGAACCACAGGTGCAAAATCAACACCCAACTCAAACCGGGGTGATTCCTCCTCTACCAACCGAACCCCAACACCAGGAGATACAAAAGCAGATCAAGTCAGTGATAACAGGGGAACCGATAAGATTAATCCATCAACTTCGGAAAATAGACCAGGATACCCAAACGGTATGAATAATCCCAAAAATGAGAATGCTCCCGTCGAAGAACCGGAACACCGCCCACCCGCTGCGCCTGATCAAAGATCCAATGATAGTGCCAACAAACTCCCATCGGAAAAAGGGGAACCATCTACAATATAGTCAAAAACCAGATAATATCCCAGGGACCAGCGATAATTCGATGACACCTAATCCAAAGGCTACAACCTCATCCCAGAGAAACTGGAGAAGGATACCCTCATCCTAAGTACCGCTATCCATCAACCCCAGTCGCCTTAATTTTTGCCAACCAACATAGGAGCCCTTCAGAGCCGAATAAATGGACTTCATTATCACTAGATACATGATCTGTCGGTAAGCAAACCTCTGGAAGGGTAAAAGGATTAAGGGCCATTTTCCCTCGTCATCTAGACTGAAAGCGATCCACGCGGTTACAAGTTCCATTATGGAGTAAAGAAGGAAATATATTATAACTATGGATAATCCACCAAAAATGGCGGTATAGAGGATGGCAAGGTCGATGATGGGGGCGATCATCTGCAGCCCCACCGGAAGAAGCATATATGGAAGACCAATCATTCCCAGGCTTCCATACCTGGTTCGCAAAAAGGCATCGCGATGCTTCCACAGTACCTGTAGCGTTCCATATGACCAACGATATCTTTGCTTCCAAAGACCACTTAAATCATTTGGTGCCTCAGTCCAGGCCACCGCGTGGTCTTCGTAACATATCCTGTAACCCAACTTTCGAATGCTTATGGTCATATCGGTATCTTCAGCAAGGGTCTCACTGCTAAAATATCCCGCCTCTTCAATCGCTTCCCTGCGAAAAGCACCCACGGGACCTGGAACGACGGTTATACAATTGAGGATGGACATCATCCTCCGATCCAGATTACAACTCATGATGTATTCCATCGATTGCCAGAGGGTGAGAATGGTATTACGATTGCCAACCTTGATATTACCCGAGACCGCACCAATTTCTGGGTCTTCAAAATGCCTGACCAATTCTCCCACGGTATTCGGTTCAAACTTTGTGTCCGCATCCATCATCACCAAAATCTCGCCATCTGAACTCCTAATTCCCTCATTTAAGGCCGATGCCTTACCCTCATTTGGTTTCCGAATGAGTTTAACCTGAGGATAATGGGAGAACCTCAAAACTTCATCGGCGGTACCATCTGTGGATCCATCATCGACCACGATTATCTCGTAACAGGGGTAGGTTGTTTGCAATAACCAATTTATGCAATTTCCAATCACTTTTTCCTCGTTATATGCGGGGACTAGAATGCTTACCTTTGGATTATGATTTAGAGCTGCGGGTATCTTCCTTCCCACGTAAACCTTTTGAAAAAGAGCGAAAAGAGCGACCAATATTGTTCGAACGAATGTGAGGATAATTGCCAGGACGAAGATGATCACAAGGAATTTTTTCGTCCATAACCATGCGCTGTAGGTGATAAGGACCGTGTAACATTTCCTCTCTCGGCTTCTGAGAGACAACGTTCAACAATTTTTTCCACTCTGGGACGCTTCCAATCCTGAGGATCAATTCCATACAATACCGAAATATACCCAAAATCCTGTGCGATTTTGATGGCTTTTAAACCCTCATTATCGATTTTATCCTCCACGAAGAAAACCTCGGGGGATCTGAAGAGTACAGTAGATCTTCGGGTTATGGCCTGTAACAAACGCTGAGTCAGAGTGAGTTCTAAATGGGCCTTTAGTCGCGAAGCCCCAGCCAAGTGGACGTGGGAGAATGTGTGATTCCCGATCTCATGTCCCTGGCTGAATTCCCGTTGGACGAGCTCGGGATGAATGAGAGCTCTTTGCCCAACTACAAAAAAAGTTGCTTTTACATCATATCTCTTCAGAATTCTTAGGATCCTTGGAGTATACAGTGGATCGGGACCATCCTCAAAGGTGAGCACAATTTTCTTCTCGCCATAGCCATACCTTTCCGCAGTGTATCTCCTCTTCCCATGGACGTACTTTTCAAAAACTTTGATTACCGGACCCCTACCCTTAACTTTCACGCCTGGGGATCCACGAGTTATGGCCATTTGTAATCCCGCCGCGATAGCACATATGCCTGCGAGAAGGATTAAAAACCCGCTAAATTTGAGCAATTTTCGGTCCATAGGTTTTTACCTAATTTACCTTTTCTTTGAACCTGAACCGAACTATTAACGAGTTAGGTTTACACTTTAGACATTCGAGGGAGGGGTAAGTGCTTAAGAAAACCTGCCCGTACGGGGCGGTGGACGGAATATGACTTTGGTGAAACTGAAACCAGGCCGACCGCGTGGGCTCACGAGCACTTCGCCCCGACCATGGTGTTAACCCATCTTGTTAATAATACACTTGAACGGTGAACTGTGAACTATATAAGTGGGATTACTCTTCAGTTAGCAAAAGGGGGAATACGATATCGCTTATACAGCAGGGGATCATCACCGCAAGAACCACTATTATGAGAACACTCCCCATGAAATCCATCCAATTTGTCAATCCAAAAGCCGTTAAATACAGGATTGAGGCCATGCTGCTCACCATAACGTGCATGGCGTGAGAGTACTGAGTGCTCTTTGAAATCGCCAAAGGAGCCAAAAATCCTGCGAGGATCCCAACGAAAACAAAGGGCAGGATCAATGCGGGGTGCTCCAAAATACAAATATGGAGATGCATGTCCACACCGAGCAAGCTGCCTCCCAAAAAGGGGAGTATGATGTCGCTTACACCACAAACAATTACCGCGCCAAGGAATCCTATGATCAGAGCCTTTAAAAACCTTTTCTCGTGGCTCCAAAACATAGCTGTGGTTGCAGCGGCGCTTAAGAGTAAGTGCACGGGGTGAAAGACGTGGAATAGTTCCTTCGAGGCTTTAGGCAGAACATCCTCCGCCTTAAGTAGCATACCAATATAAGAAAGAACCCCCAAGAAGAGCAATCCCACTGCTGCACTGAAGATGGAATATGGCAAATGTTCTCCGAGTTCTTGGACTACATGAAAAGTTTTTCTATGCATTGCTTCGATCCTGCAATTGGTAGCACGGATTCAACTTGCCCGTATGGGTCCGCTACATTCTTTTGGTCGGGGATAAAGCCCGATCCTTAGGTTAATGAATAATATCATGTAGCACAGCGATTCAAGACTCTTTTAACGCTTCAACTATAGCACGGGCAAAAGCCCTAGAAGCTTGGGGACCACTGGCTGTGATGATATTCCCATCCCGAATCACATCGGTCTCTTCATATTTGGCTCCCTTAGCCTGAATCTCCCCAATTCTCGATTGATAAACGGTAGCCTTCTTGCCCGATAGGACACAAGCGTTGGCTAAGGTAACAGGGGCAATACAAATTGCTGCAAGGATTTTGTTGGTCTGTACCGCCTTTTGGGTAATGGTATGAGCGGTGGAATTATCCCAATATTCTGAGGCTCCTGAGCCACCGACAAAGATGATAGCATCATAGTCTTCGACATTGACTTGATCCAGCAAAATATCGGGTTTAACCTCCATTCCCAACATACCCTTCGCCTCCTCCAAGCTCGATGAAGCGACGGTGACCTCGAAGCCCTCTCCCTCAAAAATGTCCCTCGGCTGTTTATATTCCTCATCTCGAAAATCCTTATGAGCGATGATCATCAAAATCTTCTTTGCCCCAGGAGCTGGTTTTGGAGCTTCCTCCTCCACCGCAGCTGGTTTTTCTTCCTTGGGCGTAACTTTCTTCTCTTCTTTTTCCACCGCCTGGCAACCCATAATCAGGCTAACTGTGAGTAAAATTAAAACTACTCTTTTCATGGTCCCCTCCCAAGTATTTGGAATTTTTCTTTGATACCTAAATTCCTCCAAGAAATATATCACAACTTCGACCTTCCATGAAATTTTCCCTCTTTCCCCCGGTCCCCCGGGGTCCCCCGGTGTCTGACACCGAGTAAATTTTTGACC
>DDKQ01000060.1:0-8261 GCA_002339355.1 Candidatus Subteraquimicrobium carltonvillense
ACATTGGTAGCCATGCCCGCCGAAGTAAAGGCGGATTTATTCCATCCAGGGAAGAAAGGAGAAAACTGCAAGGATACCGCAGGATAGGAAACCTTATATGGGACCACGGTGGTCGAGTCGGTCACCGCCAGGGGTGGCGCACCATCATGACACTTCAGGCAAAAATCGATCATGCTTCCCGTCCAAAGATTCTTCGTATTATCGGGATCGGATATCATCGCACCCGCCGCTGCTTGGACGACATGGGGTCCATGGCAACTTGAGCACTCAACCTTGGCACCGGTCTCTGAGGTTATATCATGGTGAGAGGGTAAGCTGAATTGATTCTGTATATCCCAATTGTTGAGAGTATTGGGTAGATTCGCAGAATTGTGACAGCTGTAGCAGAGTTCCTCCTCCAATCCTCTGTTTAATCGGGGGAAGTCCGAACCATGGTTTTGATGACAATTAATGCACTTTATGAGCGTTCCCGATGGGGGATCAAGGGTCTTGACATCATGAGAGGAAAGACCGGAGAACCCGGTGATGTGATCGCCACCTAAAGCATAACCCAAACCCAGATCAGAAACACCGTGGCAAGCTCCACAGAAATCATTTCCCTGGTAAATCTTATTGCCTTCGGGATCAGTAACCCTTAGCAATCTTGAATAATAATTTCCGAGATCATCCTTATTTCCATGGGTGTTGTGGCAGTGTGAACAATCAAGAATGTGACTGGGATCCGTGATGAATAATAGGTCTTTAATCGGGTGACGGGATTGGTGAGGGCTATCATAAGCATCTCTGATATTGGTAACATCTCCCATCCCATCATGGCAAGTAAGACAGAGCTCCGCCTGAATTTCACGAGCCAGGTAATTATCGCCCACCGCTGTATGATTTCGATGACAACAGGCGCAGGTATCGGTATCCACGGTATAATCCCTATGTGGAGTGGAGATTACCACGGGATTATTGACGACCACGATTATGGCATCGGTGCTTATATTGTCCGCTTTATCCTTCACTATCAATCTTATGGTGTAGGTTCCATTGGAAATTCCCAGCGTGTATCCGGATTCAAGGGCATTGTCCAAGATGGGAGTGGTGTGCACGGCCCCTAATAGCGTCCAGGTGGTGGGTGCGGAGGTAGCACCATATTCCAGCTTGTATTGACCAAAATTTTCATCTGTGGCTGTACCGTAAATGGTTATGATTCCACTAACTTCGCTATCGGTAGCCGGTTGGCTAATGGAAGCCTGAGGAGGAGTATTGTCCACGGTTACGTTTACCCCGGGTTCAGGGGTCTCAACATTGCCATAATTATCGATTGCCCTGGATTTGATGTTGTAAACACCGTCGGCGGGTAATGTCCAGCTAAAGCTCCAGGTCTCAGTGCCAACTGCATCTTGCCAGGTATTTCCACCATCCGTCGAAACCTGCACCTTTGCGATCCCCGAGCCTCTCAGATTATCCCGAGCCATGCCCGTTATGTCGTATGTGACGCCCTTAAGATGTGAACCATCGGCTGGATCGGTAATTGTAGAGGTTGGAGCGATGTCATCTGGAGGTAAGGAGTAGTCCACCACCAGTTTGGGTCTTAAGGTTGGATCGTCTGCATAATCCGAGGAGTAGAATACCCCGCCTTCGACGATACCAGTCTCACTGGTGAGCAGGACTATTCCCTTATTTATTTCCCTTCCGGCGTGCCAATCACTCACCAGCGTGGTGATATCCCAGCTCTTCCAAACACCCGCTGCATCCATGAACTGACGATCCAAAATCTCTTCAAAACTCGGTTGGGTGTCCCAGGTAATTCCGTCCGCGGGAACGGCACCCGTGCCCTCTCCCCACCCGGAAGTCACCTTGCGGACGTAGACATTCCCACCAAAGGCACTTTTAGCATAGAGTTGCAAGCTCGCGGAATTGATTATACTCTTGGAGGGAATGGAGCTTAAGTCGAACTGCAAAAAGCTTCTTGTCGTGGTCACCGTTCCAGTCCAGGCATTTAACGTCGCGTCCGCGCCGAAATTGACATCGGGTTGAGTGCTATCAACATAGGCATCCTTCCCCACAATGGGATCGGGCTGTATCACCACGGTGGGATCGATTATCACAGGGAATGTAGCAGTCTTCAACCAAGCGGGATCGACGGTGAGAGTGAGAAGGCTCTTGCCCTTTATCTTTTTCAAGGTTACATCCACATTACTCATTCTGTCCTCAAAATCCTTGGCAAAGGGGGAAACGGTCCTACAATTGCCAAAGTCTAGCGACCCGCCCTTCAAAGGAGCAATGGACTTATTAGAGATGACTTCAAAGACAAAGGAATGAGGAGCCGAGCTCTCTTTAAGGATTATCTCCTCCTTAACATAAGTCGCTCCAACCTTGTACCGCATATCGGTGGATTTAAATGCATTTTCATAGGTTATTCGGTTTTTGTAGACCTCCCCATGGACACGTTTTGCACCTTTGGGGATGAATTTGACCTCCGTTTTGTCGACCTTTAGTGTGAGACTCGGCGTAGTGGAACCGAAGGCAGCCCGAAATGGAACATGGGTAACCTTTAAATTTTTAATGCTTGGGTTAAGCTCATGCCATCCGCCAACATCATCCTTGTAGTGAACTGGTGTGGCATAAATCACCGCGGTCATGGTACCATCGGGATTTTTAAAGACCTTAGCATATTGTGAGCGCAGTTGAACGAGTTCCCCAAAAGTGTGTTCGGAAATCGAAGCCGCGGGTAATATGCATTTTATACACAATCCGAACATTAAGAAACTCGTTGCAAAGGAGACAATTATGGCTAAGTCCAGGACAACGGTGATAAAATCCCTTCTCTTGATGTTCAAAATCCATTTGCGCATTCCCCGGCGTATTTTTTGGAGATGCGTTAAGACCAACTCCGTGACCGTCAAATGTTGGTGGAGATTTCCAAAAGTGGGCGAGAAAGCATTCGAAACAAAGCGGCATTTCACCACATTAAAGGGATTATACATGTAGAGCAGAGTAAATAGATTGTGCATTTTTTCACTAAATCCTTCAATAAAATAGCTTCTTTCCATTATTTTGTTCATTTTTAACTCCATATTTCCACTGGTATTTTACCTAATCAAAGTATTTTTTAGACATTAAAGTATATTTCCTCGCATTTCGGCTCCCATTGATTTTAAGTCAAAAGCAATGAAAAGCCGACCCCCTCCTTTTTGGATTTTCGGAATCGGCTATGCTCCTGCATCTATTGCTATCAGCTGAAAGCTGATCTAAGGAATATACTTTGTGACAGCTACAATATCTTCATAAAGCTCCTTGGGTTTGCCCGTGGCAGACATCATGTGAATTTCATAAACTATAACACCATCATACCAACTGAGTGTGGCGTAGGTTGTGACATCCGTTCCAAAGTAAGCTGGATGACCACGAATTGTAGTAGTCCTTGCATCTGAGGGAAAGGCTTTCTTGCTCACGGAATCGATGAATGCCTTGGCACTTTCCAAGCTTCCCCTGTTGTACACCGATATCAACAATGATTCCACACGAGGGTGATTTTTAGGTATATAACCACAACAAGCATAATTATCGCCTCTTGCTATATTCCCCGTGGTAAATCCGGGGATATCCTTCGGCAGAAGAGCAGCAAGATCTACAGCGGGTGGAGTGGATACACCCGGGGTAGGTGGTGTGCCTGGACTTGGTGTGGGTATACCCGGACTTGGTGGTTCACCTGGAGTAGTGCCAGGGCTGGGTGGAGTACCAGAAACTGCCGCTTCGATCTGCTGCAACTGCGTTTTGACGTTCTCAAATTTTGGATCAAGCTTTGATACCTTCCCAAGTGTCTTCTTCGCCTGAGATAGCTTTTTTTCCGCTAGCTGCTTCTGGGCTTTAGCATAAAGTTCCTCGCATTTTTTATGTCTCTCACAAATGGATTTGACCGTTTTTACCTTAAATCTATTTGCCATCCACCTCGGTACCCTAATAGTCCTCGTGCTATCCTCAATCACGTGCCCATAGCGGCAAAGGACTTTCTTCCCCACCTTCACAGGGGTTGTGCCCGCATAAGCCACAACACCGAGAGCCAAGATAATAATGACTGCAATGACTATCTTCTTTCTTTCCATTTCCCCATCGCCTTGGAAATATCCATTTTTAAAAATTTGAATTAAGGATTTATTATCCCTGATAAATCTATATATCGAGGTCTGACCCTAGTTTTGCTAGTTTTGTCTTGACGAAATCGGCATCAATGGTGGGATAGCCAGCCAGTTTCCCTTCCTCGATCAATCTCGCCGAATTAAATAAAATCCCCAAGGCATCTCCATTCAAAAGACTGACCATCTCTTTGACGCCATCTTCAGAAAAGGGATATAACTCATTGAGCCCCTTGCTTTTCATATTCTCCAATTCCTGACTCCGATAAAAATCCGATTTGAGGAAACTAATGAGCAAATCGGTAGTCTGTTGATGATCGATGGGGAAGGAAATATCGAGATAGCATAAACTGAGATCTAAAGATATCTCCAGCCGCCCGCTTAGATATTCCTCTCCTATTTGTTCAATAAGATAAGGAACACAGGCGAAAGTTAATAGGCTCTTGCCCGCCGATAACCACTTTAATTCGGCGACTGCCCCGAAGAACATCGCTCTTTCCGTATCCTCAAGGGCAGTCCATCCTTCAAGTTGATCGATGAAGATCACCACTTTCTCATAAAAGGTCAGGATGAGTTGCAACAGTGCGGGAAGCGTCCCCCGATAGTCCACTATCGATTGGAGCTTAGAATGTCCCTCGCTAAATCCCTCTTTGACGGCTATAGTAATAGCTTCTTTAATTTGAGAGCCAAATTGAGTTTTCTCTAATGTACCCTCGATAAATTTAACCAGATTTTCCCTCAATCCCTTAAGTTTCTTATCTTCTTCAGTCTCCTCCCTAACCTCCTCTTTTTGCTCTTCAGCCTCGGGTTTTGCCCCCTCCTCTTCCGCCTCTTCTACCTCTTCACGCTCTTCCTGTTTTCCCTCCTCGGTTTCCTCAACCTCCTCCGCTTTCTCTTCCTCTTTAATCTCCTCTTTCTTCTCAACTTCTTTCTCCTCTTCCTCGATGAATAGAATCTGATCTAATGCTTGTCCCTCCGTCTCATTCATATCCCTGAGGAGCTTTGAGATATCTATCTCGGGCAAAACTTCAGAGGACTTGCCACTAGCCTGGAGTTTCTTTAGCTCTTCGTAAATAAAGGCATATACGCATCTCCGAAAATGCATCTCGATGAACCGATCCATGATTATCTTAAAGATACCCTGAAGTGGATTTTCATAAATCAAGGGTAAGGGGATATAAACCGGGAATAAGCGCGGAGCTTCAGATTCGAAAATGGTTCGGAACAGAGCACTCATGACTGAGATGTTATACTCCCCCGAAGCTTTTGCATCCTTTAAGATCCAAACATTAGGAGCCTTTGGCTCTTTGACAAGGGTTTTTATCAAAGAGAGCACCTTGTTAGTCTCTTTTTTACATATCTCTTTTGTAAATATGGTTCTTTTATCCTCCCCTTCTTCGATAACTTCAGATGGGAAAGGATTCTTTTCCAGGAAATATTGGGGATACTCTACAGCTTCAACGGCTTTCTTTTTTTCAAAAAATTCCTCCATTTTGGATCAAGCCTCCATGCCTGGATTTACTAGATTTTTTTGGATATGGCGACTATATCATCGTAAACCTTCTTAGGGTGCGTTGAGGAATATATTTCCACCGCAAAGATTAGACCGTCCCGACGCCAGGTAAGAACCGCGAATTGACGACCATCCGTGCCGAAGTAACAAGAACGCCCATCTACGGTGACATCGCGGCGGCTATCTACGGGGTAGTACCATTTTATCTCCTTCTCCATTAGGGCTTCGGCATCTTTCGGTCTCCCACCCTGCCGTACCATAATGGTGAGAAATTTCACTTTCGACTCAGTTTTGGGTTTGAAAACCCTATTCGCGGAGAGCACATCCTCGTGCTCAGAATAAAGGGTATATCCCTCAAGAGTCTTTGGTATGAGGGAAAGGAGGGGACCGGTGAAGACTTCACCCTCAGAGGGTGGTGGAGCGCCCGGAGGACTTGGTGCTGGCTCCGCGCCGGGTTGAGTGCTGGGTTCAGCACTCGGTTCAGTTCCTGGAGCTGGAGCTTCGCCTGTTTCCGCAGCAATGGCTTTCTCTACTTTCTCCAATCTCTTCTGAGTATCCTTGAACTTTGGATCCAGACTCCGCACCTGCTCAAGCAATCTCCGACCCGCTTCAAGGTCGCCTTTATCTAAAGCTTTCAAAGCCTGCTTGTAAAGCTTTTCACAGACTTTATGCTTGTCACAAGTGGCCTTGGCGATTTCTACTTTGTACCTTCCCGCCTTCCACCTGGGAACTTTGATGAGCTTAGTGTTATCCTTGATTACATGTCCGTATCTGCATAGAAGCTTTGAGCCAGTTCTCACCTTCACCGGTTGGAAGGCAAAAGCCAAACCGGAGATTAAACCGGCTATAATCGCGAAAATAATTATGTATTTAACCTTACGTGTTAACTTAACCCTTATCATCCCAATTCCATTTTAAACTATAAGGAGCTTTTTACATCCTGTATCCTGTATCTTGAATCTTGCATCTTTCATCTTTGGAATTAATTCGCCCTTCTACCTCGTGTTTCCTTCTCATTCCACTTAAGATTAACAGATTTTTAACACAATTGCAGCACGTAAATTATTGATTTTTCGATTAGCTACCAGCTTCAAGCTATAAGCTGAAAGCTTAAAGCTTGTGGCTTGGGGCTTCAGGCTTGGGGCTTGTCTTTCAGCAGATGAACCACCACGCTTATCACCGCGTAGGTGATAAGTAGGTAGCAAAAGAATGTAGGGGCGGGGTTTATCCCCGCCCAAAGGCTTATAGCGGGAGACAAGCTCCCGCGCTACTAAAATAATCGGCGCAGGGTCGAAATGAGGGTGGAGAAAGCAACAAAGATAAGGGTGAAAATTATACCAAAGACCTGGGGGATATTCACTATTTTGTATTCCACCAAATAAACATAGGGTGAACCAATGGCGTGCTGAATTTCGGCGGGAATCGAAGGCAACCATGAAAAAATCGACGTCCTTCCCGCAAGCCACAGGCACAGAATGAGAAAGCCACTGAAGACGGACCAGCTCAAACACTCTAAGTGAGTAAACCTTTTTTGGAATCTCAAAGCAGTGACGGTATTCACCATTCCCGCCAGGAGAAGCAGATAGCCTCCAACCGTTGCATAGGCATAAGTCCAAAACCACCTTTGATAAATTGCTCCACTATCCAGATATCCACTTATGAAGCTCGACTTTACGGGAAAAAATAGAGCAATTACAGCGAAAATCAGGCTTCCTATGGCAAAGAATATGAAACATACACGCACCAGTCTTTCCATACCAAATCCCCCTATTTCGGTTTTCGATTAGCGACTAGCGATGAGCGGTCTAAAAGATTTAACCGATAGTCGCTCGTCTAACGTCGCTCATAGATTCAGAGCTGATAGCTGGTAGCCGAGAGCTTATTCAAGTGATGTTATAGGCGCGTTCCCACAACCAGATATTCTTTTCAATGGTTCGAGTCTGGGCATATTCCCTTGCCTTCCGCCCTAATTTCACACGTAAATCGGGGTCTTCTATTAATCTTCGCAGGAATTTCATCCAATCTTTCGGATTTTGAGCTAAAAAACCATTCTCACCATGGATAATACTTTTCATATAGGGTATAACCTTGGATGCCACCACGGGGAGTCCAACCATGCCATACTCTATGAGCTTAAGATCACTTTTGCAGCGGTTGAATTGAGTATCCACCAGGGGGGCAATTCCTATGTCAAATTTCGAAAGCAACTTGGAGTATTCTTCGAGTTTGACGGGTTTAAGAATTTTCATTCGCTCATGCTTTTTGAAGGGATACTCGCGCATTCCTACGACGTGCAGTTCCACGTAGGGATAGTCGTCCAATATTTGCTCTATTGTACCCCTCAAAATTTCGAGGTCGCTCCAGTGATGGGCTCCTCCCGCCCATCCTATGATTACTTTGCCATCCTCGCGAGGCTCATGCTTCACTTCCCAGTACTCTGAGGGCAACATATTTGGGAGCACGACAACATTTTTATTGTATTGCCTTAGGAGCTCTGCTAAATAGGGCGTGGTTGTCGTCACCAACTGGCATGCTTTCAAGGCTGCTTTCACGGCTCGTAATTTTCTCGGGTCACTCCAGAAATTATATGCAGGACTTGCTCTGTCGACGTGCCAGAGATCATC
>DDKQ01000060.1:8576-9698 GCA_002339355.1 Candidatus Subteraquimicrobium carltonvillense
GATGATTATATCGAATTCTTTAACGCGATCTACCGTCAATAAGTCATTGAGCACCACATGATGTCCGCGCTTCTTCAGCTCCACACCGGGCACGTGACACCGATACCAGGCGCATCCCCAAAATTCCGGGACCAGATAGAAAATACGCATTTAAACCTACCTATTTCGGTTTTCGACCAGCGATCTAAAAGATTTTTTTACCGAAGGTCGCTAGTCGAAAGTCGCTGACCGATTTCTGCCGAAAATTGCTAGTCGAACGTCGCTCACCGATTTATTGGTTTGCAGATTATCACCGTTCGCCATTTCGTGTATATCGTTGGCGACCATGTAGAAACACAGGTTATTAAAGTAAGCTGCTCATGATGGGTATCTCTATAGAGCTTTGGGTTACTGATCTCGAGTTTTTTCTTCTCCTTCACTGTATACACATATTTCTTGCCGTTGTAAAAGACGTAGACTTTGGTACCAGTCTTAAGCACATCGAGGAGGCTAAAGAAACTTTGCTTACCCCAGAGTCCAAACTCAGCGAGGTTATGTCCTTCAAGGATGCAATTTCCCTCCCCGCCGGGATAGGCGGTACCCGATATGTGTCCCACTCCTTGGGTCAGAGCTTTTGAGGTTATGCCCTCCACAATGGGGGCATCAACGAGTACCGAAGGGATAATGACTCGATTATCTTTGACCTGATTTGATTGTACCTTTCGCTCCAAAGCAGCTCTTTGAGAGGGACAAAAGAGAAGAGCCAAATAAGGGCGGAGAACCCAGATCAAAATGGCTAATCCACCAAAAATCAGAACACAGCCCAAAAAATACAGGATTGAATCGATGATCAATCTGGTGATATTTTTCTTGGATCTTTTTTCATTACCTTCATTGGTTTTTAATGACTCTTTACGGATTAGCCACCTTCTTAAGAATCGGGTCATCTTCCTCCCTTTATCTTCCAGTCCAGGATGTCAAACTCTTGGTTAATTATACAAGCTTCGAGCTCTAAGCTTCAAGCTCCTGCTCGTCGATTATGGTCGTAGAAACAGACCTTCAGGTCTGTTATCTTTTAACAGGTCTAAAGACCTGTTGCTGCTGGGCTCCCGCAGTCATCGATAAGATGAAAAGGCCACATCC
>DDKQ01000088.1:0-7631 GCA_002339355.1 Candidatus Subteraquimicrobium carltonvillense
CCTTTGGATTCCTTCGACTTTGCTCAGGACATGTTTGGTCATTTAATATTGTTTAGAATTTGGTACTTTGTGCTTAGAATTTAAAACCATTCCTTTGCTTAAGAACAGTTTGGCAAAAAGAGCTTTTGCCGAAGGCGATTTATGTCTAGCCTATAAATAATATTATGTGGAGGAGATTGGTATCGTTAATCTTATCCTAGTACAAAAGGTTTGGGAAGTAGCTCCCTAGCGGTCATTACGAGCCGCTTCCCCTCAAGATTCACCATAAGAATGGATATATCCGGATTGAATTCAAAGAGAACCTGCCTACAAGCACCACATGGAGAACACGGTTCCTTGGTATCCGCCACAACCACAAGTTTGATAAAATCACTGCATCCTTCAGAAACAGCCTTTAATAGGGCAACCCTCTCGGCACAAATGGATAAACCATATGAGGCATTCTCGATGTTACATCCAGTGAAAATTCGACCATCAGAAGCTAAAAGAGCCACTCCAACTCTAAAACTAGAGTAAGGAGCATAAGCTTTGAAACGAGCCTGTTTTGCCATCTCGATTAACTCTTCTTCTTTCAATGTTCGCCTCAATTATTTTGACTGGTTTTCGAGTTTATCGGGATTTTTGGTTATTAAAATCTTGGAAATTCTTCTCCCAACCACCTTTTCTACAGTGAAGGTGAGTCCCTCGAAATCGACCTTCTCTCCCTCAGATGGAATCTTGCCCACTAAATTATAAACAAAACCACCGATCGTATCACATTCAAAATCGGGGAGATTTGTGCCCAAAATCTCATTTACCTCATCCAAGTTGACCCTGGCATCGACTCTTATATTGTTATCGTCGATTCGCTCGATCATGACCTTTTCCAAATCATATTCGTCGTAAATCTCTCCCACTATTTCTTCAAGAAGATCTTCTATGGTAACAAGCCCAGCGGTACCCCCGTACTCATCGACCACTATGGCCATATGTTGTCTCTTGCGCTGGAGTTCCCTTAAAAGTTCGCTCACCTTTTTTGTTTCGGGGATATAATGAACTGGTCGAACGAGTTTTTTCAAAGGAATTTTTGCATTCCCCTTCGCCACCTGGGTCAAAAGATCCTTGGAATATATGATCCCTATGATATTGTCCACGGTGTGTTCATAGACGGGAATTCTGGAATGTTTTTCCTTAGCAAAGAGATTGAGAGCCTCTTCCAAGGAAGCATTACTATCCACGCATACCATATCCATCCTTGGAACCATTACTTCTCTCACAACCGTGTCCCCAAACTCAAAGACGCTATGAATCATCTCCTTCTCTTGTTCCTCAATTACGCCCTCTTTCTCCCCCACGGAGACCATCGTCTTTAATTCCTCCTCAGTAATGAATGGACCTTCCTTCATGGTCTTCCCGCCAAAAAGTCTTATGAACATGTTGGCAATGAAAATAAACAATCGAGCTATGGGAAAGAGAACTACGCACAGGAGGGAAATGGGTCTGGCAACCAACAATGCAATTCGCTCCGCATTCTGTGCAGAGAAGGTCTTAGGGGTAATTTCTCCATAAACAAGAACCAAGAAGGTAACTACCCCGGTGGAAATTACGGCGGGATAGCTTAAGCCCAGATTTGTCGCCGTGACCGCGGCTAGTGAAGCGGCACCAATGTTCACGAGGTTATTCAACAAAAGAATCGTGGCCAAAAATCTGGCTGGGTGTTCCAAAAGAGCCTCTAAGATAGCCGCTCCAGAAACTTTTTCCTCGACCATGTGTTTAACTTTGATGCGATTCACCGAGGTAAGAGCGGTCTCAGCGGCAGACGAAAAGGCAGAAAGCACAAGTAAGGTCAGGAAACCAATCAGCGATAATATGCTACTTTCCAAGTTGACTCCTCCTAGTACTATCGTACAGCATCTTATACCCTTCCCACAATATGTATCATTCCCACAATATGCATCATTTCAAATTCAAAATTCAAAATGAAAAGTTCAAAATGACAATTCAAAATTCAAAATGTTTAAACTAGTTTGGCAAAAAGCTTTATTAATGCTCCAGCCAGCCCACTCTCAAATTCTCAAGATTTGAGAGCAACTCAGCCGACTAACTTAACTGACTATATATCCAATAAAGAATAAATTTGAAAACTAAATTTGCCAAAATGTATTATTAACAAGATGGGTTAGCACCATGGTCGGGGTGAAGTGCTCCGAAAACACCCCGTCGGCCTGGTTTCAGTTTAACAAAAGTCATACTCCAGCCGCCGCCCCGTACGGGCAGGTTTTCTTAAGCACTTACCCCTCCCTCGAATGTCTAAGATGTAAACCTGACTCGCTAATAATCCAATTTACATTTTGATCTGTAATTTTGATTTTTGATCTTTGCATTTTGCATTCACTTGGCAAGGCATATTACTATAGATGAAAAAGTTGGAAAATTAGAGCCGTGACCAGGATACCTAGGGCAGCACCGGTCAAAACCTCGATATAAGAATGAATACCATATTCCATCCTACTATGGAATACCAGTAGTGCCAGGAGGAAACCTAGAGTGGCTATGAGAACATTGTTGCTAATAAAAGCGATGGCTGTAAAGAGACAACCGGCAAGAGCACTATGCCCGCTGATCATTCCCCCTCGAAGAAAGCTCTTCTCACCAGTCCAGGCTTTCACCGCAATTGAAAGTAAGATTACAAGCAAAATTCCAATGCAAGTTATGTGAATGGGTGAGTGCCTTACAGCCTGCAATATCCTCAAGGTATAAGGATTTAGCCTTTTAAAAAATATCAGATAGCCGAGAAAAACAGCGTTTAAGCTGGCAACAAGCACAGCAGCAGCCGCTACATCCTTGGCGATCTTTGCCAGAGGATCGAAGGTTGTAGTCACGACATCGATGGCAAATTCAATGGCGGTGTTAATAAGCTCGGTTATGAACACCAAGGAGATGGCGAAGAGCAAAGCCATAAATTCAAGGCGACTTACGTTTAAAACGAGACTTGCCCCGAGCACAATCGCAGCCACGAAGAAGTGAATTCTCATATTCCTTTGAGACCTGAGGACATAGATTATGCCATCGATGGCATAGTTAAAACTCTTTAAAAGAGAGCGATTCTTCGTCTTCATTTTCGGATCCGTCGCCTCTTAAAAAAGCGGGATAAAATTTCCCTCTCTCTATTCCTCATGAGCTTGGCTTTCTTGCGTTCCTCATGATCGTAATGGAGCAGGTGCAATATGCCGTGAACCAGCAACAAACACAATTCCTCGGCGATGGATTGGCCATATTTTTTTGCCTGGTGTTCTGCGATTTGAGGACAAATTACAACATCGCCCAAAAATTTTGGAAGGGAAGTTTTGGGGGTCTCATCCAACAAGGGAAAGGAAAGGACATCCGTCAGTTCATCGATACCTCTATACTTCAAATTCAAATTACGGATTGCCGTTTGATCCACCAAAGCTACACTCAATTCTACGGGTGGTTCAACACCCTCACAAAGCAACGTATAACGAGCTAAGTCCCGGAGTAAACCCAAATTAACGGGGACATCGGACTGGTTACTCACGAGGATTTCCATAAGAATCTCCCGATTTCCCAAGACCCTCTTCAGGAGGATATCCATAGGATATACGAGTGTGATAAATGCTCGTCAACTCATTGACAAAGGCCTGCGTAACCTTTTCTAAATCACTCAAGGTAAGATGACTTTCATCGAGCTGACCATCCTCAAGTTTATTGCGGGTGATCTTCCTTATTAGTTGCTCGAGACGAGCGGGGGAGGGCTTGGAAATGGTTCTAGCAGCGGCTTCTACGGAATCCGCGAGCATAACAAAGGCAGCCTCTGGAGTCTGCGGTTTTACTCCGGAGTATCGAAAATCCGCCTCGCAAACTTGTTCCTTCTCCACCTTCTCTTTAGCTCTGTGGAAGAAATAACTGACCAAACTCGTCCCATGATGTTCACGGATGATATCGATGATCTCCCTTGGTAATCTATGTTTCTTGGCTAGCTCTACTCCCTCTTTGACGTGAGCGGTTATTATCAAGCAACTTAAGTTTGGATTTGTCCTATCGTGAGGATTCTCTTCCCCAAGCTGATTCTCCGTGAAGAAGAAAGGACGCTTCATTTTGCCGATATCATGGTAGTACGCGCCCACCCGAGCGAGTAAAGGATTCACACCCACGCCCTCAGCAGCAGCTGCTGCAAGATTTCCCGTTACCACACTGTGATTGTATGTTCCCGGTGCCTTCATCATCAACTCCCGTAAAAGAGGGTTATTTGGATTGGAGAGCTCGAGAAGGCGAATATCGGTGGTGATATGGAAGGCGGATTCAAGGAAGGGCAACGTCCCTATGGTCAACACCCCGGAAAGGAATCCGCTGACCAGTCCCATACTACAACTGAATAGAGTCTCCCGCAAAGTTAGACCAGCTATAAAGCTCACGGCGAAGCACAGATAGAATAAACTCAAGCTGACTAAAAGAGCGGCCCGGGTAAGATCACCGCGGTGAGAGATGCGAGAGACCATATATATTACAAAAAGTCCACTTAACACAGCCACTATTACATATTGCAGACTCTCCGTCATTACCCCGGTGAGCAATCCACTCAATAAAAGCATAACTAGGGCAACTTGAGGATTAAACAAAATGGTGGTGAGCATGGCAATTCCGGCGATGGGAATGAGATATGGTGAAAAGAAGGGAATTACAATCTTTGCCATCAAAACCGCCATGGTCAATAATATTCCCAAAAGAAAGATCAACCGAGTGTTGTCGAAGATCTTCCTTTGATACTTGTAAAGATAGATGCCAAAGGCCCCAAGCACACTTAAAACGAGTAGAGCAAGACCCGATATCTTTTTTGCTCCGGCGCCCCTGAGTAGCCCTAATTCCCTTAAAATTTTAAGTTGTTGCTCGGAGACGATTTCGCCCTCCCTTACGACTATTTCTCCCTTCATCTTCTTTACGATATAGGGTTTAACCATAGCCGCTGCTTGTCTCCGCAATTCTTCAGTTTCCTTGGAGTTAAAAAGATAGTTAGCCTCCAAGAAAACCGAACCCACTTCGGCTATGACCTTATCTTTGTCTCTCCCGAAGCGGAGTTCGCTGGCAATTGCATGCAACTCTCCCTTCTTGGTCGCTAAATCCTCCTTCTTGACGTGGCCATGCATTAACCCGGTCACGATTTCAACTGTCTTAGACTCCAGTCGGTTTAAATCTTCATCTGTGAGATTAAGACAGGTCTTCAAGATATCCCCGGAAATTATCGGTCCGAATTTGTTACGAAGCAAATCGAGTCGGGCTTTGGGTGTTAAAGTCTGATCCGATTTCGCCCCACGCACAGAATTGAAGAAATCCCGGATATTTCCCTCAACGCGTGGCAATGCTGATGCATCGTACTTGTAAACCTTCTTTACGCCTTCATAGGCCTTCCTGTGCAGAGTCTCCGTCCTTGCTGCATCCTCAAATTCGATGGTTCGAGGTGCTTTAATGGTTGAGGGACTAGGCTTTCCGACCTTAATGCGGCCGATTCCTTGAGGGAAAAAACTCACGGAGAGAATGGTAGTCAAAGCCACGAAGAAGAGTAATGCCAACACAACATTTTTAAAAATGGGAATCTCTGAAAGATCTTTGATAGCCTTTTTAAATTTATTAACGCCTGTCATGAATATCCCCCAAAACTGAAGGGGCTTTTTTGCTCTCCTCAAAATTTTTATAAGCCTCTACGATCCTTTGGACGATCTTATGGCGCACCACATCACGCGCGGTGAGATGAATAAAGCTGATACCCTCTATCTCTAAGAGAATTTTCTCCACAATTATGAGCCCTGATTGTTGACCGTGGGGAAGATCAATCTGTGTTACATCTCCAGTTACCACTATCTTCGAGCCAAAGCCCAACCTCGTCAGGAACATCTTTATCTGCTCGGGAGTGGTATTTTGAGCCTCGTCAAGGAGGATGAATGAATCGTTTAGAGTTCTCCCCCTCATGAACGCCAGGGGGGCAACTTCAATGGTGCGTTGATCCATGAGTCTTCGGATTTCTTCTGCGTCCATCATATCGTAGAGAGCATCGTATAAAGGTTTCAAGTATGGGTCGATCTTCTCATATAGGTCGCCAGGTAAAAATCCCAGTTTCTCTCCGGCCTCAACGGCTGGACGGGTGAGGATAATTCGCCCAACGGCTTTACTCTTTAGTGCCTGAACCGCCATGGCCATTGCCAGATAGGTCTTACCTGTACCGGCCGGTCCAATCACAAAGGTAATCGTGCTATTCCGCATGGAATCAACGTATTTTTTCTGTCCAATGGTCTTTGGTCCGATGGCTTTGCCTCGATGAACGAGAATGGTGTCCGAAAAGACCTCGGAAGGAGGAATCTCCTCCTCGCTGCGAAGGAGTTCGACGGCATGACTTACGCTTTGTGGGGTAAGGCACTGTCCTTGAGCGAGAACATTCAGGAGCTCTCGAAAAAGATTGGCGACAACTTGAATTTCCTCCCGATCACCCGTGATCGTTATCTCATTTCCCCTGACGAGAATGTTGCTTCTTCTAAACTGCTCCTCTATGATTTTGAGCAATTCATCACGATGCCCCAAAAGATCAACCATGGATTGATCACTGGGGACGGATATCTTGACTTCCTTCGATTTCTTCAACGCTGAAAACCTCTCTTAATATCTACCTATTATATCACACCTCCAACATCTCCCGTGTCATCTCACTAACTTTTTTCTTATCGGCTCTGCCCACTATCTTGGGTATTATAGCCCGCATCACCTTCCCCATATCCCTGGGACCCTTCGCCTCCACCTCTGAAATCGTCTCCTTTATGAGCCCCTTGATTTCCTCCTCAGACAGCGGAGGAGGCAGATACGCTCTTAAGACATCCGCCTCAAATCTCTCTTTTTTAGCATGACTTTGCTGTCCCACTCTTTCGTACTCTTCAGCAGCTTCTTCCCACTTCTTCATTTCCCTCGCGATGATCTCTATTACTTCCTCCTCCGCTAACTCTCCCCTCTTCTCTATTTCGGCATTGTGAATCTCCGAAAGAAGCATCCTGAGTGCCGATAGTCTATCATGATCCCGATTTTTTAGAGCTTCTTTCATATCCGCTTCGATCCTTTCCTTCAACTTCAAGTTAATACACCCCCTCTTTTAGTCTGTAGTTCCTTAGTCGGGAGTCCGTAGTAATTTTTTCTCAAACTCTTCACTACCCACTCCCCACTCCCAACTATCAACTCAAGTTAGCCCAGGAGTCCGGGTAGCTTCTTCCCACCAAGAAGATGAAAATGCAGATGTTCTATTTCCTGACCAGCTTCAGCCCCGACATTGGAAATTAATCTGAAACCCTTATCGGCGATCCCCTCCTTTGAAGCAACTTCCTTAGCGGTGAGGAAAATATCCGTAACTATCCGGGCATCTTCCCTGTCTACCCGCTCCATGGGATTAATATGCTTTTTGGGAACCAACAATATATGAACGGGAGCTTGGGGATTGATATCCCGAAAGGCGATAACCCTCTCACTCTCAAAAACGATTTGGCTGGGAATCTCACCCCGAACGATTTTGCAAAATATGCACTCAGCCATAATATCAACCCCTTTCATATATTTAATCCAAAATTTAAACTCAAAATGCAAAATGACAAATTAAGAAATCT
>DDKQ01000088.1:7977-8886 GCA_002339355.1 Candidatus Subteraquimicrobium carltonvillense
TGTGCTTTCCCACCCTTTGATATAGAAGTTTGCCATATAAGTATCCATTCTCTGCCCGTAGGGCATGGACTGTCATTAACTTTCCTTTAAGCTCTGCTGGTCCTTCAAAATATACTCGGATGTAATTGTCGGTGAGCCCGGTTAAAACTCCATTGTGGACTTGCTCCACCAGTACCCCAAAATCTCTCCCCACAAATTCTTTGACGAATTCAGCAGCCAAAACTCGATTTAAATCGAGCAATTCTGCCGATCTCTTCTCTTTCACCTCTGGTGGAATCTGATTGGGAAGGGAAGCGGCAACCGTTCCTTCACGGGGAGAGAACTTAAACACATGAGTCTTTCTGAACCTCACTTCCATCATTAAATCCCTGGTTCGATGAAATTGCTCCTCGCTTTCCCCAGGAAATCCAACCATCACATCGGTGGTGATGGCGATCTCTGGGATGTTCTCCCTTATCTCTCGAATGATTTGAAGATACTCCTCACGCGTGTAATCCCTATTCATGGACATTAATATCTCGTTATCTCCGCTTTGAAGGGGAATATGGAGATGTCTGCAGAATTTTGGAGAAGAAGCCATGAGTGCAATTAACTCTGGTGTAATCTCCTTAACCTCTAAAGAGCTAAGTCGAATTCTAGCCAGGGGCATCTGAGCTAGGGCAGCTAAGAGTTTAACGAGATTGGTCTCGGTCGGTAAATCCACACCATACTTGCCCAAACGAATTCCTGTGACCACTATTTCTTTGACACCGCTTTGAATCAGCTCTTCAACTTCGCTCAGGATTTCCTCCTCTTGCCTACTGGAAATGGTACCCCTAACGTAAGGAACAATACAGTACGAACAAAATTGATTGCATCCGTCTTGAATTTTCACCAAAGCCCGAGTGTGTAACCGTTGAGGTTCACCAC
>DDKQ01000088.1:9290-18065 GCA_002339355.1 Candidatus Subteraquimicrobium carltonvillense
CTATTTGGCACCGCGAGGTCGACACCAGGAATTTCCCAAATCTCGATTGGGTTTCTGTCAACATAGCAACCGGTGACCACAACGAGACCTAAGGGATTTCTCCTCACAGCTTGTCTTATCTTCTTGCGACACTTGCGATCGCTAGTACTGGTAACGGTGCAGGTATTGATGACATAAACATCTGCTTTTTCAGAGAAATCCACGAGTTCAAATCCTCGGCTTAAGAATTCCTTTATCATCGTCTCGGTCTCATACTGATTTACCTTACAACCCAGTGTATAAAAAGCTACCTTAGGCAACTTCATCCCCTTCTCCACCTCGATTATAGCAACTTCGAATGGGTTCAATTCCACAGCTTCCCGCGCTTTTGCTTTTTAATCCTCTCACAGCTGCATAAACGCTTCTCCAGTTCCTCAAGTTTTCTTTTCAATTCTTCATTTTCCTTCCGAAGAAGCTTAAGTTCTCCTTCAATACCTTGCTTACCTTCGGCGGCGGTTCGTTCCCCGCCGATTCGCACAATCCTGCCCGGAATCCCAACTACCACGGCATTTGGTGGAACCGATTCCAAAACTATGGAGTTCGCTCCAATGATGGAATTTTCACCCACCGTGATGGGTCCCAGAATTTGAGCTCCACTAAATAATCGAACGCCACCACCTATCTTTGGCCATCCATCTGGAATGCCGGGCATGACAACACCCTTTCCGCTCCCACCCAGCGTGACTCCCTGCGATATCCAAACATCCTTTCCAATCTTCACCCCTCTACCTATGACCACCCCAGAGGTGTGATAAATTCGACAGCCGGGTCCGATCTCCGCCGCGGGGTCGATCTCGGCACCATTTAAGAAAAGATTTAATCTGCTCAGTAAATCGGGGAGTAAGGGAATTCGCTTCTTGTAAAGGAAATGATAGAATCGGTACAAAATGAGGGCTTGGACACCAGCTCTACAGAACAAAAGCTGTAAAATTTTCCCAAAGGATGGTTTCTCTCTCTTCAAAAATTGGATATCGCCTCCTAACCCCTCAAACAAGACAATCACCCTTTAAAAAATGATTTTTGCATTTTAAATTTTCCACTCCGCTATCGACGGTTTTAGTTTGCCCAATTCATAAAGGACGATAGCTAATCCCACTATGCTTGCCGTCTCCGTACGCAGGATTAAATTCCCCAAGGTTACTGTTTGACCACCAATATCCCTAATCGCCAACACCTCTTCTTCAGTTAACCCACCCTCGGGACCAATGACCATGGCAACCTTCTCGGGCAGGCGATCATTTAAAACCTCTCGTACCGATGTCTTTTTCTCCTCTTCCCAGAATACTAAGATCGAGTCGAAATTTGGCAGCAATTCAAGGGATTGAACCAAGGATATCGGCTCTAATACCTCGGGAAGAGTAGCTCTTTGACACTGCTTTGCAGCTTCTAAGGCGATCCTTCGCCAGCGCTGTACCCGATTTCCATCCTTGATGGCATTGAGCTTTACCACCGTGCGCTCCATGACCACGGGGACAATTTTAAAAACCCCAAGTTCAGTGGCCTTTTGGACGATGAAATCCATCTTGGTTCCCTTGGGAAGTCCTTGAAAAAGAGCAACATGCGGGGGGAGGGTCTCTTGAACCTGATGTTTTAAAATTCGGGTTATTACCTCCTGCTTCCCTATCCTGATAATTTGAGTTTCATAAACGGATCCTCTCCCATCACAGACGATGACATTCTCTCCGGGCTTAAGCCTCAATACGTTTCTGATGTGGTTCACATCATCGCCAACGATGCGGATTTCCAAACCTTGAATGTTTTTGGGGGGGACGAAAAATCTGGGCTCAGTCATTTCCTTCCAATAAAAAGTCCACCCCCCTCTTTAGATAGTCACGCGCAGGTGGACCATTGAACATTTAAGCGTGCAAAGATTCTAAAATGCGGCTTAAATTCTGAGCAATACACTCTACAGCGGAAATTGCCCTGGGATAATTCATTCGAGTTGGGCCCAAAATTCCCAGCGTGCCAAGGGTTTGACCACCAGCATGGTAACCCGTCGCCACCAAACTATAATCTTGCATCTCCACGGCTTCGTTTTCCGATCCTATCCTCACTATGACTTTACTTACCCACCTGCCTCTGTTTGCTCGCCCGCCAGCCGAGCGAGGCAAGGCGGGCAGGGAGCTTAGCGATGGCGGGTAGGCTTCCAGAGCTTCACCGAGAAGTTGGAGTAATATATAACCCTGTTCTAAAGTCTTCAATAAATTCTGAATTCTCCCCAAGCTTTCAAACTCGGGTTGACGGAGAATATTGGCAGTTCCTCCCAAATATATCCTTTCCTTTTCTTCCTGCATCAAAGAGTCAAGGATTTTATGGATTATTCCCTGTACCAAACCACTCTGCTGTGGAAGAAGGTCTGCAAATTCCTTTCTCTTTCGGGAGATTTCATATAAATTCAGGTCGGCGAGTTTTCTATTAAGGACCCTTTCCACCCTTGAAAGTTTCCTCTGGTTTATGGAGCGATCCATCTCCAATACCCGCTTTGCCACACAACCGGTATCGGTGATTAAAACCATTAATATGCTGTGAGGACAAAGAGATATTAAATCCAGATGCTTTAATGAACTTTTCCTCAGGGCGGGACCGAATACCACCGCTACGTAATTGGTGAGTTGGGATAAGAGTTGAGATGTCTCCCGCATTAAATCTTCCATCTCTTTGCTCAATTGTGTGTAGAAAAGATGAATCGACCTTTTCTCAACCGGACTTAAACCCTCGCTTCCCATTAAGCTATCCACATAATAGCGGTATCCCCTGTCGGTGGGGATTCTCCCCGCTGAAGTGTGTGGCTGCCAGAGATATCCCATCTCCTCCAGCTCCGCCAATTCATTCCGCACCGTGGCGGGACTCACCCCCAACTGGTATTGCTCAACGAGCCTGCGTGAACTCACCGGTTCGGCGGTGAGGATGTAATTGTGAACCACGGCGTAAAGTATGAGCTTTTTGCGACTATCCAGCATCTTACTCCTTCCCTTGAGATGCTATTTGCATTATACCCAAGAATTTTAACACTGTCGACGCCATCAATCTCCGTGAATCCTACTTTAAACAAGTCAGAGAAATCGTAAACAAAGTTTGGGAGGAGGATTCATGATGAGAAAAAGTAGGATTAAGAATCAGATGGTATTACTTCTGGTCTTCTTGCTTGTTACTGGGTCCAGTTTTCCAGCTTATGCGGAGACAAGTTTTTCAATTCTTCACGTGGATGATTATATTTCTTCCGAGCAAAGATTGCTGCAGCGATATTTATGCCTCTGTTCTTTGCAGTTTCATTTTGCACGGGCTGTAAGTGGACAAGATTTGTTATCAAGAAAGCAGGATTGAGAGGAAAGCTTCGGGGGGTACTTCGACCTTTCCCACCCGTTTCATCCTCCTCTTTCCCACCTTTTGCTTCTCTAACAATTTCCTCTTCCTGGTCACATCTCCACCGTAACATTTAGCGATGACATCCTTGCGCCGAGCCTTTATGGTATCACGAGCGATTATCTTGCTTCCAATCGCCGCTTGGATGGAAACTTCAAAGAGTTGACGGGGGATAATTTCCCTCAAACGCTTCACTTGCTCCCTCCCATGAGCATATGCTTTGGTCTTATGGATGATGCAGGATAAAGCATCCACGGGCTGTCCCGCTATAAGGAGATCCAATTTCACCAAGGGGGATTCGCAAAAACCGACGTGTTCATAGTCAAAGGAAGCATATCCTCTGGTCCTCGATTTCAACTGATCGAAGAAGTCAAGCAAAATTTCACTGAGGGGGAGATGATAATGGACCTCCACGCGGCTCTGGCTCAAATATTGCATGTTCTTGAACTCCCCCCGCTTTTCCTGGCAAAGTTCCATAATGGCTCCCAGATGCTCAGGGGGAGCCAAAATCACCGCGAATACGAAAGGTTCCTCTACCTTAGCGATCTCTCCCATGGGAGGAAAATTGGCTGGATTCCTTAAGTTCAATACCTCACCATTCTTCTTGGTTACCCTATAAGCCACGCTGGGCGTCGTGGCCAAGAGTTCGAGGTCATACTCCCTTTCCAATCTCTCCTTCACTATTTCCATGTGAAAAAGCCCAAGAAAGCCAGATCTAAAACCGAAACCCAGGGTGTGAGAGGTCTCAGGCTGATAAACAAAGGAGGGATCGTTTAACCTCAGCTTCTCCAGAGCATCCTTTAGACTTTCATAATCGCCCTCCACCGGGTATAAGCCGCAAAACACCATGGGTTTTACCTCCTTATACCCACTTAAGGGTTCCCGTGCCGGATTATCGATACCTGTGATGGTATCTCCGACCTTTGTATACTTGGGATCCTTTATCCCCGCGATGACATATCCTACCTCGCCCACCGAAAGTTCGGAAGTAGGTTGCATATCGGGTCGAAAAATTCCAACCTCCTCCACCTCACCAATTTTTGAGGTTGCCATCATCTTTATCCTCATACCGGGCTTGATGACCCCTTCCACTACCCTAATGAAGACGATGACTCCCCTGTAAAAATTGAAGAGTGAATCGAAGATGAGAGCCCTCAAAGGAGCATCCGGATCTCCAGAGGGGGGAGGAATCTTCCTAACGATTGCTTCCAAAATTTGAGGTACTCCCAGACCAGTTTTGGCGCTTACAAGGAGAGCATCACCGACGTCGATGCCCAGAGCTTCCTTAATTTCCTTTTTCACCCGTTGTGGATCGGCATTTGGAAGATCTATTTTATTGATGACGGGTATGATCACCAAATTGTTCTCCAGAGCTAAAAGGGTATTGGCTACAGTTTGGGCTTCCACCCCCTGCACCGCGTCCACCACGAGTAATGCTCCCTCGCATGCAGCGAGACTTCTCGAAACTTCGTAGGTGAAATCGACATGCCCCGGGGTATCAATGAGGTTTAAAATGTAGTTTTTGCCATTCTCGGCGGTATGAAGCAATCGCACCGCCTTAGCCTTGATGGTCACTCCTCTCTCTCGCTCCAAATCCATCCTATCCAATACCTGCTCCACCATCTCCTGCTCTTGGATGGTATGGGTGAGCTCGAGGAGGCGATCCGCAAGCGTGGATTTGCCGTGGTTAATATGGGCGATGATTGAAAAATTTCGAATATGTCTGGAGTCCACCTACGGTCTTCCCTTCAACCGAGTCGCTATCAGTTGATAAGCGAAGTGCAATTCTTCGATCTTCAAAAGTGTAGCCACCCCTATGTAAATGATAACACCGAGCAAAATACCCACTCCAAGGGAGAGTATCTGCCCCAAAAGAGAGACGCCAACATAAAGGACCGTGACTCTCCAACCATAGAAGGCGACCACCCCGAGGATGATGGAGGCAAATGAGATTTTAGCGAAGGAGATGGCTATCTTTTTGCCATCCACACCACCGAGTCTTCGCCTTAAAATCTCCATCAAGACAACGAGGTTAAAAAAGCAAACCAGAGAGGTGGAAAGGGCGATTCCTCCATGCGCATATCCAAGCCAGGAAAGAGAAGATGGCAAGCCTATGAGCTTAGCAAAGATGGGTAAATAAATCATGAAAAACCAATCTCCAAAATAATTCACGATTATAGAAAGTCCAGCTACAACCATCGGCGTAATGGTATCCTTCAGAGAATAAAAGGTTCGATTGATGAGGTGTAGTTCCCCCGCGGCGAAAAGCCCCACCGCGTAATAGAATAGAGCCGATGCGGTGAGGAGCGTAGCCGTTGGAGTGAACCTTCCCCTTTCAAAGAGAAGTCGAATAATGGGTATACCCAAGGTCATCAGACCCACGGAGGCGGGCAGCATGATGAGAAAAAGAGTCCTTACCCCCAAAGAAAGAGAATTTTTGAGTCCTTGGATGTCGTTTCGAACCACCTGGCGAGAAAAGGTGGGAAACAATACGGTAGAGATGGCTATGGCAAAGAGTCCCAGGGGAAGTTGCCAAAGCCTGATGGCATATCCCAAGCTTGCCACACTACCGGTGATCAACCGTGAGGCAAATCGAGTATCAACGATGATATTTATATCCCAGCTGGCGAGACTGATAACGACTGGGAGTAAAAGGGCACCCACTTCTTTTACCCCCGGGTGATGCCAATTAAATATTAGGGAATATCGAGCACCTTTGCCCGAGACGAAGGGAAGCTGCATCAAGAATTGAAAGAGGCTCCCTACGACGATGCCCAATGCCAAACTAACGACTCCCATCTTAGGAGCTAAAAACAGAATGCAAGCAATGATAATGAAATTCCATAACACTGGAGATAAAGCGGGAGCTGTAAAATGGTTATAAGAGTTGAGAATCCCCATAACCACACCGGCCAATGCCATGAACAAAACCGAGGGGAAAAGTATCCTGGTCATGATCAGAGCAAGTTTAAAAGTATATGGCTTGTTAGTAAAGCCGGGGGCTAGGATTGAAATGAGTTGAGGAGCGAAGATCATTCCCAATCCAAGAAAAAGGCAGAGTATGAGCACCATGAGATTGATAACCGAACTGCATACTTCCCAGGCGCCTTTCCTATCTCCCCTAGCGAGATAGGAGGTAAAAACGGGAATAAAAGCAGAACCAATGGCGGCATCCGCGAGAAGCATTCGGAAAAGATTTGGTAAGATGAAAGCCACTCGGTAGGCATCGATCTGAACGTGAGCACCAAAATAAGCCGCCATAACCTGCTCTCTCACCAGACCAAAAATTCGAGATAGCAGGGTGGCGGCCATAACTATGACCGCTGCCGTGGCTAATTTTGGGACACGGGCGAGATATTCTTGCTCGGATATCTCCATTTCATCCATATTTCCGGCTTTCGATGGTCCAATCGAAATCTACTGTAGTTCTTCCACAAGCTAAACTATTATATCATTGAAGTTTTTTGCGAAAAAGAAAGATATGAAACCTGCAGCATTATCCAATCGACACGGGATCAGCATTGCGAGCATTCTCTTGAATGATGGGAAAAGATATGGTAGACTCACAAAGATAAAAAGGAGGAGGTCAAAGGGTGGCTCAAATAAAATCTCAGATCAAAAGGATAAGACAGGCGGAGAAACGACGGTTGAGGAATAAAAGCGTCAAGTCCGTCATTAAAACCTATATTTTCAAGTTTAACGAGGCCGTTGAGTCCAAGGATAAAGATTCGGCGAAGGAAGCTCTGGAGAAAGCGATAAAAGCTTTGGATAAAGCGGTTTCCAAGGGCGTCATTCATCTCAATAGCGCTGCGAATAAAAAATCGAAACTCATGAGGAAATTTAACGCGCTAATGAAGGCAAGCGCATAAATCTAAAGGATTGAACTCCCTTGAACCGAATCATAACCCACTAGTCAATATCTTGAATCGTTTGCCCTCCTGCATGTAAAAGTAATCTCACGTGGCTACAAAATTTGCAAAATCTTCTTTTTGCCTTCAACACCGAATTCGTGTCCGTAGAAGCGCAAGAAAAGAGCCTTACGGAGATCGGAAGGTGTCGCTTTGGGATTTTTTTCCAATATAGATGCCAAAACCAGCCTTCGAGCTGTCTCATGCATGGAGCATCCCATTTTCAAACGCTCCTCGTTGGTTCGCTTCATGAGCATCTCTTGAAACCGTTTTGAAACCTCTGGATGAGTATCATTCATTCCAATACCTCCTTATATAGGACCTCAAGACCAAGGCGACGCGTCCATTTTTTTATGTATTCCTGATCTATATCTTCCACACTAGCAAGAAGATTGCACACATCGGTGAGGTGCATCTCGGAGTGGCTCTCTCGCGCCCAAAAAAGCTTAGAGATGATCAAGTCTTCAGGGGTAACCATCGCCATCCCAACGCTTTCAACGCTCACCCTTCGGCGGCGGCGAAACTCCTCCTGGCGATAGCTTGTGTCCTTCCGGACAATAAAGTCCACTTTAATAACAAAAACATTGTGGATGATATTGAACATCCCTCGCTCAACTGCCGCCCGGCGAACCATCTCCTTTTCGATGTAAAAGTCTTCGGAAAAGAGATTGTATATTTTGTCTATATTTCGTTGTTCAAGTTCAACCACGATATCGATATCCCGCGTCATTCGCGGAATCGTATAGAAATTAGCAGCAATAGAGCCAGTGATCATATAAGGGATGTTTGCTGCATCTAACCGCTTCACCACAGTTTTTAAGACTTCTAGTTCTTCGCTCATTTTTCCTTCCTGTTTAATAAGGTCATTGTTTTCTGCCGAATTTTATTCCATTTACTCCAAAATTTTGACCACTAAGGTTTCCAGTATCAATCGAGGGTTCTTGTCGCTGCTCTTCATATCCAAATCTGCTTTCAATAGAAGCTCATAAGCCCGTTTCAACTGTTTGAACGAAAAGTTTCGACACTGTTGCTTGAGTCTTTCCACTACAAAAGAGGGAAGTTTTAATTCCCGCATTAACTGCCGGTCGTTGGCTCCCCTTTCAAGAAGAACCTTCCCTTTAAGCAACAACCTGAACTGCCTAACGATCATATGAAAGATGCTAGTGATGGTCTCTCCCCCTTTAAGAAGGCAATCCAAAGCGCTTAAGGCACGAGCCTCGTCTCGTCTAGCGATGAAATCCATTAGGTCAAAAATGGTTTCTTCGGGCGTTTTACCAGTAACGTAATTTATATCTTCGATATCGAGCTCCTTCTTGTCATCGTAAAATAAGGAGATCTTTTCTATCTCGTTTGCAAGCCTACTCAAGTCCTGACCAATGGTTTGAAAGAGAAATTCCGCCGCTGATTTGGTCACTACTTTCCCTTTTTTCAAAAATTGCTTCTTAATCCATTCAGGATAATCTCT
>DDKQ01000089.1:0-519 GCA_002339355.1 Candidatus Subteraquimicrobium carltonvillense
TCGTTGCCTCAAATATAAATCTACTTGAAAAGGAGGATCGATAGGTTGTCTCCTAAAGCTTAAGATTCAATAACTTAAGTGAGAGGAGGCAACCATTGTGGCGCTAACGATGCAAGAGAAAAAAGCAATTACCAGAGAAATTGCAAGACGATATCAGAGGGCAACCAAAAAGGAAAAGGGACTCATCCTTGATGAGTTTGTTAAATTAACCGGTTACACACGCTCATATGCCGCTTTTCTCTTAAGAAACTGGGGAAGAGAGGTAAAGGTAAGATTTAAAGGAAGAGATAGAGTGGTAATTCTGGGAGGTAAAAGAAAGAAGAGCAAAAGAATAAGGGAGAGAAAATATGACCAAAGAGTTCTCTCTGCACTAAAAAAGATTTGGATTATCTGTGATTGTATCTGTGGCAAAAGACTTCATCCCTTCCTTGCTGAGATCATCCCAGTTTTGGAAGGATTCGGGGAACTAAACCTTGACGATGAGGTAAGAGAAAAGCTCTTTAAGATAAGCCCAGCAAC
>DDKQ01000089.1:908-1402 GCA_002339355.1 Candidatus Subteraquimicrobium carltonvillense
ATCAACCACCAAGCCGGGAACTCTCCTTAAGAATCAAATACCGGTAAGAACCTTCTCTGATTGGGATGAGAAAAAACCAGGGTTTGTTGAGGTTGATTTAGTCTCTCATGATGGAGGCAACACAAGAGGAGATTACTGCCAAACATTGGATCTTACTGACGTGTGTACTACTTGGACAGAGACAAAAGCTGTAAAAAACAAAGCTCAAAGGTGGGTATTTGAGGCTCTTCAAGAGATTAAAGAGAAAGTCCCTTTCTCCATATTAGGGATAGACTCCGATAACGGAGGCGAGTTCATCAATGCTCATCTTATGCGTTTCTGTCAAGAAAAAGAAATTACCTTCACCAGAAGTAGACCATACAGGAAAAATGATAACTGTTTCGTGGAGCAGAAGAACTTTTCAGTTATAAGAAGAACAGTAGGCTACTTAAGGTATGATAGTGAAGAGGAACTTAAATTGTTAAATGAGCTCTATGGACACTTGAGACTCTACA
>DDKQ01000089.1:1832-21930 GCA_002339355.1 Candidatus Subteraquimicrobium carltonvillense
GAGAGTATTAGAGTCACCCCATATTCCTGAAGAGAGCAAGGAAAGACTTGAACAGGAATATGCTACACTAAATCCTGCAGAGCTCAAAAGAAAGATTACCAAACTGCAGGACAAGTTGATAAAACTCACAAGTCTAAAAAAGGAATTAAGTGAGAAGCGACAACAGAAAGATAACAAAGATTTCGAATATATTTTTGATGAGGCAACGTATCATGCTTTCGTGTAGATTTTTACATGAGGCAATAGGTGTCTTGAATCTTTGCTTCTCCTTCTAAGTCATAAATTTTTGATTCATTTACAAATTTGGTCATTTTTTCATCAGTAGTTATTGGAGAATTCGTTATTTTCGTATTTTGGCAATTAGCCATTCCTTAGACATTCGCCATTGGACATTGAGCAGATACCCAATCTAACTACACATCCACAACTTCTATTCCTTCCAGTCTTTTGAAATGTCTCTTATCAAATGTGGCTACTCTCTTGTACCCCCTTTTCTTCATCAAGCAACCGTTATAGGCATCTATGAATTCCATATTATCATCCTTGTATCTCTCTATAGCCTCTTCTATTAAGTTCGCATTCATAACTTTAAGGCCTTTTGTGTGAAGAAGACTTTTTATTACATCCTTTACCTCTTCCTTAAGAAAACCGTAGTAAGAATCTAAAACCCATATAATTTCCGCTATTACCATCTCAGAGGTAACCAGCTTTATTTCCCCCTTTTCAGCCTTTTCAAATAAATCCTTTGCCTTCTCGTAAAGGTCTTCGACATCAGCTACAAAGAACCTTAAAAAGACATTGGTGTCTACAAAGATCGGCTCACTCACCCTTTAATCCTTCCCCCGCTATCCTTTTGGAGACCACCTTTTTGGTATAATCTCTTTCATTTCCTGCACCTATAGCTCTGCCCCTGGCAATGCCACCTAAACTTAACAATGATCTTCTCTCAACTTTCTTAATCTTCACCATATCTCCTTCTAATTCAAAAATAACCTCATCTCCTTCTTTAATCCCAAGTTTTTCCCTCAACGCTTTCGGCACAGTTATCTGTCCCTTTTTGGTTAATACTGGCATTTTCTTCCTCCTTTTAAATTGGTCTTACTAAAATTTTAGTATTACTTTATGAACGAGTCAACCAAAAATACTGTACTCTCTTAACCAATACGTCTTCTGTCAACTGCTTTGTTTCTTCTCCAATCCGCCTCTCTTACCTCAAATTGGGATACTCCGCTACAATCTCGTCTCCCGTCTCCCAACTCCCGACTCCACATATGCCTTCCACTGCGGATGATAAGATTCTGAGAAAACCAAGAAGAAGGGTTTTTCATCTTTTCCAACCTTGACAACATATTTTGTAGGATTGATTTTCTTAATCATCGCTTCGCTCGCCGAACTGCCTGCACAGCCCTAGAAATATCTTTCTCTGCCTCTTCCGCGGAGAATTCCTTGTGGGCCCAAACCTTTCTCTTGCCTGCATTGTGCTGAGTTTTTTGCGCATTTATAATCAAGCAATCTTTTTTGTATTTCTATTGGATTCATTTTTCCTTAAATATTAAGAAAAACTAAAATAAATCTTTTAATTTCTCATGCTATTCAAAGAAAGTCAACAATTACTCCTTTATCTCTGCGCTCTTCGCTCTAAGCATCTTTCTCAACAGTCAACTGAACAACCGCCAACTGAACTTACTTGCTCTCCTCGCTCTCTTCTTCTAGCAACAGTCAACCGTGAACCGTCAACTAAACTTTCTCTCTGCTGATATTTTTTTGCAGAATTTCCAAAAATCCTAAAACCGCTGCTTTTTGATTTTTTGTTAGATTGAGCATCGTCTTTCTATTGTTAATTGGTTCAAAATCTATTCCTTTCTACTTTTAGAATTAATCTCACTATTCTTTCGCCGGACTTTCCATCTCCAAAGGGAATTTCCCAATCCCGCCTGGCTTTGAGCATCTCATCGACGCTCTCCAACATCCTTGCCGGTTCGGTTCCAGCCAAGATATTTGAGCCCACTTCCAACGTCTCGGGTCTTTCGGTATTGTCCCTCAGGGTCACACAAGGGACACCCAATACACAGGATTCCTCCTGAACTCCACCTGAATCGGTTAAAATCAATTTCGCCTTGGATTCCAGTAGCAAGAAATCCAGATACCCCAGAGGTTCAATTACCTCTATGCTCTCCATCAGATTTTCAAGATTATATTCCTTTATCATTTTCAAGGTCCTGGGGTGGATGGGGTAAACGATTGACACCTTATATTTTTCCTGAATCTTATTTAACCCCCTCAGGACACGCTCAAGTCTTTCGGCATCATCGGTGTTCTCTGCTCTGTGGAGGGTGACGAGGAAATATTCCTCTCCCGCCTGCCACTGCGAGCTCGCTCGTCTTCTAGCGATTTCCAGGTTCTGGTAAACGGCATCGACGATAGTATTTCCGGTGACGAATATCTTATCCTCCAGGATACCTTCCTTAAGTAGATTATCTTTGGCGGTTTCGGTGGGGGCGAATAAATAATCGGAGATGTGATCTGCAATTATACGATTGATTTCCTCGGGCATGGCTCTATCATCGGATCTCAACCCCGCCTCCACATGCCCGAATTTCACGGGCAATTTCGATGCCACAAGCGCCGAGGCGACGACGGTATTGGTATCACCTTCCGCCAGCGCAATATCGGGATTTTCCTCCCGCAAAACTCGTTCGATTTCCATCAACATCTTCCCCGTCTGAACGCCGTGAGAACTGGACCCTATACCCAAGTTGTATTTCGGCTGGGGGAGTTCCAAATTCCTGAAGAATATCTCATCCATGGTGTAAGAGTAGTGCTGCCCCGTATGCAAAAGAAAGTAGCACATATTCCTACCTTCGAGCGCCCTTATTACCGGCGCCATCTTTATGATCTCAGGTCTTGTGCCCAAAATTACCGCAATTTTCTTCACATGTACTCCTTGACTTATCAAGGATACTGGAATAGATTTGTGATTGACCGGATGGTTTCTGCAATTTTTTATTTAAATATTTAAATTAAAATGAATTCTATCTCAAAAGAAATTGCCATAATTTTCATAGCTATGCTTCCCATCGCCGAATTAAGATTGGCTCTCCCTATGGCATTAAATGTATACCAGATGTCAATTGGTGAGGCATTCTTTTGGTCGGCTTTGGGAAATTTCCTCCCAATCTTTTTCATCGTTTATTTGCTGGAAGGGGTCTCTCATTGGCTTTCCGAGCGCTTCTATCTCTTCAACCGATTTTTTACCTGGCTCTTTGAGAGAACTCGCAGGAAACATAGTAAAAAATTCGAAATTTTTAAGGATATGGCTTTGGTGACCTTCGTAGCCATTCCCCTGCCCATGACCGGTGCCTGGAGTGGATCGGTAGCCGCTTTTGTTTTTGGTATCCCCCCTAAAAGGTCTTTACCCTTAATTGGTTTAGGGATATTGATCGCCGGAATAATTGTTGCTTCCCTCTCCCAGGGAATGGGATTGCTATTATAACCCAGGTTGTATAAACCAGGTTAGCAAAAGATTATGTCCTGGTGATCAAAAAAACACCAAAGCAAATCACGAAGGTTCCCAGCCAGCGCAATGCAGTTACATTCTCTCGCAAAAGGATGCTGGAAATGATGAGAACCATGACGTAACTTAAACCCAGCATGGGATAAGCGAAGCTCAAATCGACTCGGGAGAGGACCACAAGCCAAAATATCGCTGAGATGAAGTAGAGAAAGAGACCCAAAAGCACCAAGGGATTTAGAAACATTTTGAATAGGATCTGAACAAGGTTAGCGAGACCCTTCATCGAGATCGTGCCAATTTGATTCATCCCCACCTTCATGCTGAACTGACCGCAAACCGCCAATGAAATGCTGCATAGGATCAAAATTAAAGACTTTAGCATCTTACCCCTCCTCCAAACGACTTAAGTTTCACAATCCAAAGCGCTTTTTGAACAAGAAAGCGAGATTTTTTATCCCGTCTTTCCAGGCACTCAATTTTACCTCACCTATTCTTGCACGGTAAGGGATATGTATCTCGCCAAACTTTATCCCCTTATTTCTTATGGCTTCGATCTTTATTTCCTCAGAGAAGCTCATTCCACCGCTGGTTAATTTCAATTTGGGGAGGATTTCCCCTTTAAACAGCCACATCCCCGACTGCGAATCCTTCACATATCGAAAGAATAAAAGGCACATCACCCAGGTGAGGATCTTATTCCCGATGTAGTTCCGAAAACTCATGGCTTCTTTGTTCTCAAGGGGAAATCTACAAGCGGAGATGAAATCCAAACCTTTCTCGACCATGGCATCGATTAAGCCCGCGATTGCTTCCGTGGGATAGGTACCGTCGCCATCCAGAGTAACGACGATATCCTTGCTCGCCGCCCCCAATCCCGCCTTGTAAGCGCTACCATAACCCCTCTTTGGCTCAAAAACGACCTTAGCACCAAGGGATTTGGCTACTTCCCCGGTATTATCCGTGGAATTGTTATCCACCACTACGACTTCGTCAACGAAGGAAGGCATATCCCTTAAAACCTTTTGGATTCCCTCCTCCTCGTTGTAGCAGGGAATGACGGCGGAAATAGTATAACCTTTGTACACACCACTTCACCTCAATCTATTATCTTGATATCCTCGAACCTTTTGAGCTGTTGATTCCAATCATCCCTGGACTTGCCGGCGATGATGTGATCGGCAGCCAAAAATCCCATCTCTATGGAATGGTCCATGTTATTGTATCTAAAGAGACCCTGCCTCCCATTGGGGATCAAATTCTCAAAGCCTTGCAAATATTCTAACAGAGGCAACAGATATTTTCGATAATCCAGGGTATATTTTGGATAGGCATATCTTATCCTTTTTGTGAAATAACTTGTAACCTCTTCTCTCCTGATGAGCTCGGTCTTTTCAAGATCTCCAATGGTTCTTTCGAAAATCTCATCATCGGTGGCATTCCAGAGCTCATTCCCCACATCGCAACTTATCTCCACACAGAGACCGGTTTTACCCGGTGGTGCCATCACGGAGCTGAAATTCTTTTGTTCAAAAACCCGATTGAAGATGAAATCCTTCTCGGGGAAATAAAGCCAGCAATCGGAAGAGACTCTCTCCTTTCCCAAAATCAAGTACAGGAGAATTAAAGAGCGAAAGGATAATGCATCAACGCAGGAAAAGACTTCGGAAGGAGGAGAGGGTTCAAAGAGTGGAAAGAGCTCTGTAATGGGAATCGTCGAAACCAAATGGGAACATTCCATCTCCACTTCACGTTCATTCTGTTTATACACGACGGAACCGACCGCAGAATCTTTAACTTTAATCCTCACAGGCTCAGTGGATAGAATTATCTTTCTCCCAAGGGATTCGGTGCGTTCCTTCAGAGCATCGCTTAAATATTGAATCCCTCTTTGAGGGTAAAGGAACTGGGAAGCATAAAGGGAGGGTTGCTTCTTGCGACCCGGGAATATGAAACCCAAGAGTACTTCCTTCAAATCCGGGATGGAAATCCTGTGTTTCGCTAAGTCAGAGGAAGTTTTGGCGGGATCGATGCCCCAGATCTTTTGAGCATAGGGACCAAAAACTGTCTCATAAATGGCTCGACCGAATCTATTAACCACCCAACCCTCATAGGAGTCGTCGGAACAGGGTTTGATCCTGGCCTTTGCTTTGGAATAGAAGTAACTGAAACCAAAGCGCATCGATTTAAGCGGACTTATGGTTAGAAGCAAATCCTTGACCTCCAAAGGATAATTGAAATATCCACCCATCAATCGAATCCTGCTCTTTCTGGGGAGGGTCAATAGTTCTTCTCCACAGAGATTCTTTATCCCACTTATTATCCGCTCATTTTGAGAATAAATTTTGTGGGGACCGTAGTCGAAGGAGAATTCACCCTCCTTAAAAGTTCTGCATATCCCCCCAACCGTTGGCTCCCGCTCAATCACAAGCACCTCGAAATCCGAGAGCTCAGCAAGTCTCATCGCCGTACTCAGACCTGTTATGCCCGCCCCAAGAATCACCACTTTCAAGATCAAAACTCCTCCCTCTTTAAATTTTCAATTTCCATGCTTTATCCATATTTCATTATCATCGATGGTGATAAGGAATCTATAGTGCTTTTTCAAATAGGAACAGATAATGGGCAATCGCTGCTCTGGGCTAAATCCATCTATGTCACTTAAATTATTTCTGTATATAACATACTTTACATCGTGCTTCTCCAGATCATTAACCACCTCTTTTTGGTAGAAATAAGGCATGGCAAACCAGACTACAAGGAATCTTGTGGGTGATAGTTTATTCACAAAGTAATACCAACTCCCTTCAGAAGTCATGGTAAAGAAATACTCATCCCGCTTTAAATTGCCTTTCAAGAAAGAAATTGCGCGTTTATAGTTACTGGGAATGAAAAATTCATCCGGTAATCTATGTAATTGCACAAAATTGTCATAGATAATATTATCCTTGACAATTTTCCATGATAGAAAGGAAAATAGCAGGATTAAACTCAGCGAAAGCAAAGGTTTCCAAGTCTTTTTTATAAAAGCATTCATCCCTATTAAGCTAGTAATTGGGTATTTAATGAATAAATAGGCGAACAATATATAGATTGGTGCAGATGAATATTGTATGTGCGGCCAGTCACATCTCCCTAACCCACTCCTGAAGAAGAAAATCGATGTGGTCAATAAAACTATCTCTACATAATGCTCTCTGATGAAAGAAAGGGTTTTTGTCTTTAAGTCCTTTGTTTGCTGGCATGATTGAAGAAAGCGGTGGGTTAAAAAGAAAAACATCGATGATTGCATGGAAATAGGAATGGCATATTTCCCCCTAATTGGGATGGGATAAACGAAGCCGTCCATTAACTCTTTGTACCGAGGTATTTCAAAAAAAACGACTTTGAAAAAATCAGGGAAGGCGCCTCTTAAGAATAGATTCGATATGAATATGCCTACCGCTGTTCCTCCCATAATGGATAAAATATAAATAATTCTTTCGCCCCGTTTATTAAAAAACAGGGGATACAGTAACATTAATGAAACAATGAAAGCTGCCAGGATATAAAATCCTCTGTCAACCGAATATGCAAAAGAAACAAAGGGCATCAAAGAGCATAAGAAAAGTAGACAGAATACCATGTTTTTATTGGGTATATTTTCCCTTTTCAAATAATAAAAACAGCCCACCGAAAGAATGAGGAATGAATATAATGTCATATCTCGGTGTGGTATCCAAAAAAGTCTCATTTTATTACCGAGTAAAAATAAAATTAAGAATGAAAATAATGACAAATATATATCGAATTTAAAGATAACAAACAGGGAAAGGCCAAAAAGCAAATAAGCGAACACAATAAGATAATTAGTCAACACCCTCATAGCGCCTATTGATTTTCCAAATATATTGAAAGCTAAAACAGATCGCAATGGATCCTCGAAAACCCCGTGAACAAAGAATATATCTTTATACAGAACTTTATTGTTCTGCCACATAATAGCCGGACCAAGAGTTTCGCCTTCGTGGAAGGTGTCCATAGGATAATTCGTTAACGTCATATTCAAACCCCATGATACGGAAAGAACCAGCAGTAAAATAAATAAAATGTAGAATATAGGTTTACTTTTTCTTCCACTACCCATCCGAACATCTTCTACATATCCCGCAAATTTTATGTCGAATATAAATTTCCTCATTCTTGTGAGAAAAACTATAAATAAAAGAATACTGGGTAAGGTGACCACAACTAAATATCGAACGATATTATTCATGGGATTAAACTTTATAACAGTTAACGGACCTGTAATACCCCAAGGGTTTGAAAAGGGCAAGTGAATATTATTCCACAATAGAATGGCGAGAAAATATCCAATGAGAAAAATAAAAAGTGCAATAAGTATCCGCCTCATGCTAAGAAAAACTCCCTTCAAATTTTCAATCGCAAGACCGAGGCGACCAACTCCACAAGGGAGAAAAGGTAGCAGAAACCTAAAATATTGTAAAATGTAGCCCTATTGAGGGTGGAGGGTTTATACCTCTCTAATTCGGCAAATATTTCCCCAAATTAGTCTGATAATAAGTGGCGAAGCATAGATCATAGTTTTGTTTAAAACCATCGATGTAGCATGCACCCTCAGGATAAGGATTATAAATTGTACCTTGTACGCCTAATGCATCCCCTGGGCTTGGAGACGGAGAGGCGATGCAAAAGTAATAAAGCTCATTCTTGGAATGGTGTATGGGAGAAAATCGGAGTAGATACCAGGCATTTTTAACATTATTCACATCATAAGTTACAGGTATCGGAGAGGGATAAAGCAACGATCGCGCACTATCCATAATTTCTTCGCCATTGAATTTTACCTTAGCCACGGGAGCTTTCTCTGATATATTCCGCTCTCCAGGTCGTCCGAGTTTTAGGGCAAATAGATAATCAGTCTTACTCCTCTTACCGTAGGTCACAAATTTGATCGCAATCCCACAGAGATTTTTATGCCTGCAGAAAAAAGACTGCCCTATTCCCCTGCTTCCATGAGCCTCCCCCACATTTTTTATTCCAGGCGAGATGAGAGTATCAATTGCAAGAGTCTTCCAATAAGCGTGGACTGAAAAATAAATCGCGGCAGTGAGAAGCACGAGAAAAATGTGCAATTTTTGATTTTTCAAATGATAGAGAAAATTTCCCATCACAACCCCGCCAAATTGTGGTAGTAAAACAGAATAATGAAATATAAAGAAAAGATGTTCAGGTAAGTAGCTCCAGAGAGAAAAGCCAGCAAACCCAGTTTGCGCAGAGGCGAAGGGATGAGATTTTTAATCCCAAGGACAAGCAGCACGCAAAAGGGAATGATGGAAGGAAAGAAATATCTCCCTTGAACCGTTGCTATTTTAAATTCGTACCAGACGAGGATGGCTAGAAAGCCAAAAATGCAAGCGAGCAAGAGAATTAAGGATTGAAGGCTGTGAGCTGGGGGTTTAATCCTCCGCGAAGCTATTTTCAAGAAGTGAAGGAGTATGCCCACCGCTGAAAGCGCACAGCTAATAAAAAGAATGCGATAAATCGAATGAGGAAGTTTAAAACAGTGCCACCCAAAATTTCCCCAAAAACTCACGAAAAGATCGCGCAAAAACTGTGTTTTGAATAGTAACACGGATAATGAAGTAATCGGTCTCTCATATTTAATTATCGGGTTAAGACTGCCATATATTTGTAGATTGCGCAGGTACCACCATCCACAAACCAAAAACCCAGAGAAATAGGTCAAACAGAGGTACTTGAAGAAACTAAGGATAGTAAGGATATTTAAATCCCGCCGTAAAAGAATGAGTAAATAACAGAATCCGATCAAGGGCACCGCAGCTAAAAAGAATCCCTTCGATAGCATGCCCAGTCCCAAAATCAATCCCACAACTACACTTCTTTTCGTGGTAAGTGAATTCTTAAATGCCAAAATTAATATGTATAAGAGAAGGGATAATAATAAAATTGTCAGATTGTCATTGTTGGTTACAGCCATGGTAAAACTCAGTTGTGGATGCAAGAGAACAAGAGAGGTGGCACCAATCCACATGAAGTAATCACCGGGAAAAATGATCTGAGTTATTTTAAATGCCAATAGTACAACCAAGCCTCCCAGAATAACGTTGAACAGGCGTACGGAGAATAATTGCGCCAGAATCCCACCAGACCTGGCGACAAGATAGAATGGAATGCACATTGAATAGTAAAGAGGAGGATGCATAGCAGAGTAAAGAATATCCTTCTTCGTCAAGGGATCCGGCGGTGGACCCGCAAAGTCGGTCTCCCACCCCCGATACCTCCAAAAATCTACTCGGTTTAAGGAGGCGATTATCGAAGGCGGCAAAAAAGCTTTTCCCATGATCGGGAAAGTTTTGCGCTCGACAAGATATTGGACATAGCCAAATTGAACTGGTTCATCGGGACCCTGCCAGGCTGGAATTATCGCGGCAAAAAGTAAACCCTTGATTAAGCTTAAGAAAACAAAGAGGATTAACAGATTTCGACCTATGGACGGTTTGGATGGTTTGACCCAACGCTCATAGTAAGGCATGTTAAAGGCGCATTCCTCATGGGATCTTTGCAAAAACTAGTTTATTTTAATCACCTTGAGAGCATTGTGTCAACGATTTTCGCAGCCTCGGCGCGGGTGACGAGCCTCTCGGGTCTGAAGGTTCCATCGGAGTAGCCCCTAACGATTCCGGCATTCTTTGCGGTCATGATGTAGGGATATGCCCAATGGTCGGGGGAAACATCGGTGAAGGGAGTACCCGGAGTATTCGAGGGGTGGTCGCGCATGAGGATGGTTATAGCCCCAGCCCTTGTCGCCGGATCCTCTGGCTTAAAGGTTTTATCGGGGAAACCCTTGACCAATCCTTGCTCATAGGCAGTCTCTATGTACTGCCAGGCCCAGTGGTCTTGAGGAACGTCGGTGAAGTAACCCTTAAAAGTGGTATTGAGGGATAATGCCTTGGATGAGACGACCAGCTTGGCGATCTGGCTCCGGGAGATGTGTGCCTCTGGTCTGAACAGTCCATCAGGGTAGCCCGTGATTATTCCCTTTGAGGCCAGGGACTCAATGTTGTTGAAGGCCCAATAGCCGAGAGGGACATCGGGAAATCTTCCTCCCAAAGAGTACACCCAATTGCTCCTTAAACCAAGCTTTTGCCTAAATTCGCTTCCCGTCATGTCCACGAAGGTGCCATCGCCCTTGAAGATCCGCAGAAGCATGATTCGAGGCGAGACTCCCGTCTTTAAAACCTGGAATCCAACTACGTCGGGTATCCCCAGAGCCGCCTCCATATCCTGCTTTGAAATCGTCTTCTCCCAGCTATAATGGGATGAATGTGTACAATAATCGCACTTGACACCTCTCAAATAGGGCGCAGCTTTGTTGGGATCGCCGCCACCCCAAACATTCTCATTGTTCTCCGTATGCCCTCCACAGGTGGAATGATATACCGCGGAGATCAGGCTTCCCCCATACGTGATGACCTTGCCCTGCGTGCTGGTGACGGCTCGGGTCCTTATATCCATCTCAGCGGAGACTCCCAGGTAAACCTGATGAGCGGAGGAAGCTAATATATGATATCCATCGGTTTCGGTGGACATGCGCCGCAGGGCGTAGGTTCGAGCGGCTACTGCTTGGGCCTGCTGAGCGGCGAAGGAGAATCTCGTGGGCATCTCGGATATCCCCCTTAAATACAACTCTAGGGGAACGATGTTGATGATATTGACCATGGAATCCTTCTTGCGTATCTCAAGGAAGCCTCGATACCTATTACTCTGAGCAGTTAAGGTGCAGTTCTGCGGAACAACTTTGATAGGACCAGTATAGACGCCCTGAGATGTGCCATCCGGATAAAACAATTGAAGACCCAAGCTATGCGATCTGATCTTCCATACCTGACCGGGCAAAGCATCGGTGATTTTTGCCCCCGTATAAAGATTATAAAAGGAAAAGCTGCCATCGGCGCTGATCAAAGCCTCGGCTTGATTCAAGAATATGCCCACCCTTATATCTACATTGGTATTCCAATCCTGGATGGTCACACCGGTATAGTAAAATCGGATGATATCCTCATAACTCTTGCCTGCCTTCCCCAATCCATCGGCACCATACTGACACATGCCTACACCGTGACCCCAACCATGACCCTTGAAGATATAATCCGAAGCCAGGGCATAGTTCGGTAGAACCAGGATAAATATTGCTATGACCAACAAAAGAGCCAACCTCGATCTTGCCGGCATTTATAGCACCTCCAAATTCGCTCACTTTAATCGAATATGTCAATTATCTCTTGGATGCCCTATTCGCTTACACTAAAGTATTTGATGATGCCATTGCAAATTCCTTGGGCAATTTTCTGCCTGAAACTATCCTGCTTTAAAAGTTCCGCATCTTCAGGATTTGAAAGGAACGCAGCTTCGGTTATCACCGCTGGCATTACCGTGTGTTTTAAAACATAGAGATCATCACGGGGCTTTATCCCACGATCCCTTGTCCCAATCGCCTTAATGAGCTCGACCTGAATGCACTCCGCCAATTTCTTGCCCTTTGAGGAATAAGTATAGTATAAGACCTCCGTTCCGCGTGCCGTGGACACCGTAGCCGCATTATGATGGACGCTTACAAAGATGTCAGCTTTATTATTATTGGCGATGTCGCATCTCTGCCGCAGACTGAGGTAGATATCGGTAGTACGAGTCATGATAACACCATAACCTTGGGATTCTAGAAGATTCCTTAAGGCTAAAGCCACATCGAGATTTACATCCTTTTCCTTCAATCCATTGGCACAAGCTCCACTATCAGAACCACCATGACCCGGGTCAATGGCTATCAATTTATTTGAGGGACATAACATCCTGTAAAGGATGCTCGCAGCCTCGGCGCGGGTGACGAACCTCTCGGGCTTAAAGGTTCCATCGGGGAAGCCCTCAACGATTCCGGCATTCTTTGCGGTCATGATGTACGGGTATGCCCAATGGTCGGGGGAAACATCGGTGAAGGGAGTACCCGAAGTATCCAAGAGGTGGTCGCGCATGAGGATGGTCACCAATTGAGCCCTTGTCGCCGGATCCTCGGGCTTAAAGGTTTTATCGGGGAAGCCCTTGATCAATCCTTGCTCATAGGCAGTCTCTATGTACTGCCAGGCCCAGTGGTCTTGAGGAACATCGGTGAAGTAACCCTTAAAAGTGGTATTGAGGGATAATGCCTTGGATGAGACGACCAGCTTGGCGATCTGGCTCCGGGAGATGTGTGCCTCTGGTCTGAACAGTCCATCAGGGTAGCCCGCGATTATTCCCTTTGAGGCTAGGGATTCAATGCTATAGAAAGCCCAGTGAGTCGGAGGAACATCGGGAAATTTTTGAGCGAATGCCGAGGTTTTCGGAAGAAAGATTATGAGTAATGCTATGAGCAAAAGCAGCAAACTTTTTCTCATCGATATCCCTTCTTAGATGTCCTACAGACCAACTTCCTCAAGAATATTTGGCGATTAGCCCCTCCTTAGCTTTATCGTCTACGGTGTACGAAACTTTAATGCCTCCCTTACTAACACTCCCGTCCTAACCGGCTGTTAGGTGCTTTCCAATTACTCCAACAAGAATCTTTCTTTATAGAGACTGGTTTCCCTCCTTTTCCCAATTTCATCCAAACCGCATGGGATAAAAGCCAAGCTCAAAAGCTCCATTAGCTCGATTTCTAATTTAAGAGAAAACCTAATATTGCCGAAATATATGGTGGAAGCACCTGCAGGACTTGCAGGTGGTTTAAAGGGAGAAATTATATGAAACGTTCAGGCAGATTTACGAAAAATGCAAAGCATCTGAAGGAAATCGCTGCGGTCATAATTATCGCCGCCATGACTTTTGTCATGAATATTCCAGGGGCTTTTCCCGCTCGTCTGGCGGACTCTGATCACATCCTTCCCGAATGCTCAACTCATTTCAGAAACCCACCTGCCCCTGTAAGTAGTGCAGTACTATACTGCACTGCAAGCCAGTGGACAGGCGAGATATTAATTAAATACAAATCGAACCATATAACCTCCGCCCAACCCCGACCCGTCGGGGCAGGCAAGATTAAGCACCTGGAAGTTCACAGAGTGAAAATCCCTGAAGGTGCAGATGTGGAAGAGATAATAGAGAAATACGGGAATGATCCCAGAGTTGAATTTGCCGAGCTCAATTACCTCAGAGAGGCATTCGTGGTGAAGCCCAATGATCCCTACTATTCGGAAGATCAAAATCCATATGGTTGTTCCCAATGGTCACTCCAAATCACGGAGTCGAATTACGGTTGGGATATAGAGAAGGGAAACGGTAATATCGTCATAGCTGCCCTGGATACCGGAATAGATCTCATACATCCGGATCTCCAGGATAAGATCTGGATCAATTCCAATGAAATTCCCAACAACGGATTAGACGATGACAAGAATGGCTACGTCGATGATTACAACGGCTGGGACTTTGCAAATAATGATAATGACCCCACGGACGATCATGGTCACGGTACACATGTGGCGGGGATTGCAACCGCTGAGACGGATAACTACAAGGGAATAGCTGCAATGTGCTGGGGAGCAAAGACAATGCCAGTGAAGGTTTTAAATAAATATGGCATGGGAACGGATTATTACGTCGCTCAAGGAATTATTTATGCCGCTGACAATGGTGCCAAGGTGATAAATATGAGCCTGGGTGGCTCGTTTCCCTCAACTACCTTGCAGAATGCTATAGATTACGCTCACGATAAACGTTGCGTAGTTGTGGCGGCAGCGGGAAATCTCTCCAGCAAATCATCTCTTCCCTATACATGCTATCCTGCAGCTTGTGAACATGTCATCGCCGTTTCAGCAACCGATAAGAATGACGAAAGACCCTATTGGTCGAATTATGGCTCCTTTGTCGATGTCGCAGCTCCCGGCGAGAACATCCTGAGTACTTTCTGGTATCCTTATTTTAATCCTCCTCACGTCTACGCTTATGGATCTGGAACATCCATGGCTGCACCTCATGTATCGGGTCTAGCTGCTTTGGTCGCTTCCAAGTATCCAACGCTTACTCCCGATGAAGTAGAAAAGAAGATTGAACTAGCAGCGGATGATCTTGGACCAACCGGTAAGGATGATTACTACGGATACGGGAGAATAAACACCTGTCAAGCCCTTGTGCACTTTCGAGATGTAATCCCCAATTACTGGGCTTTCAATGAGATCGAGTTCATGGCGGATCGGGAGTTGATCTCAGGATATCCAGATGGACTCTTCCGCCCAGCTGACCCCATGTTCAGATCACAGTTCACAAAGATGCTCGTGAACTCCTTGGGGCTTATGCTAAACCAGGAATATAAGGGATACTTCACGGATGTTCCGAACAATCACTGGGCGTGGCAGTATATCGAAACTGCAGCAGACGGCGGGCTGGTGGAAGGCTATAGCGATGGGAAATTTGGTCCTGAAGATATTACTTCAAGAGCACAGCTTGCCAAGATGCTCGTCTTGGGACTGGGAATATCCCTGAATGCGAGTTATAAGGGATACTTCACGGATGTTCCGAACAATCACTGGGCGTGGCAGTATATCGAGACAGCGAAAGATGCGGGAATAATCAAAGGCTATTCGGATGGAAGCTTCAAGCCCGAAGAAGTAGTGAGAAGAGATCAAACCACCGTGATGATCTACAGAGCATTGTTCGAATCAAGGTAACCCCTCGAACTGCAGAAAAAATCTCGCCTTTTTACAGGAATCCATTGATCGGGAAGCGAATAACCCCCAAAAGGCATTGAAGCATATGTCCTTGTAATCACGGAACAATTATACTGGCTAACGGCTACGAGCGATTTTAGCCGACTCGATCCAGGATTTTTAGCGGGTTGGTTTTTATTTTCGGGTGAAGGAGATGAAAAATCAAAATGAGAAAATCGATTTTGGGAGGGAAAAGGTATCTAGCTTTGCTTGTCATCATCATATTTATACTTACTTTAATCCCCATCTCACCTGCCACTGCCACGGAGGTAAGTGGAGAAATCACTACGGATACTACTTGGACCGTAGCTGGTAGCCCTTACATCGTGACGGGTGATGTATTCGTGTGTAACGGAGCCACCCTAACCATCGAGCCTGGGGTGACGGTTAAGTTCAATAAAGGAGTAGATGGGACGCTATTTGCTCTATGGATTGGTTTAAGTGCCGAGTATACTCCAGAAGAAGGAACACTCACCGCCGATGGTACTTGGGATGACCCCATCATATTTACCTCCAACCAACCCTCTCCTCTACTAGGGGATTGGGATTGTATCTATTTTAGCGATTTAAGCGTGGACGCGAACTGCATTGTGGATAACTGTATAATTGAATATGCCTCCTGGAGCATCCTGTGCGATTATTCCTCCCCAATTATCAGCAATAATCTCCTTATGGATACTGAATATTATGGTGTTTGCTGCTGGGAGGCTTCCCCAAGTATCACCGACAACGTGATTATTAACAATGGGGTTGGCATCTATTGCGATAATTCCAACCCAACCATTACCGGCAATGTGATTACCAACAACGGTTATGGCATCGGGTGTTGGCAATCCTCGCCGCTGATCGAAGGAAACATCATATTATATAACAGTGCAGTTGCTTCTGGCATTCATCTGGAATACTCCAATGCCACAGTTGTAAATAACGAGATAATTGGCAATAATCACGGTATCTACTGTGATAATTCATCCCCGAGCATTATCAACAACACCGTCGCTGACAACCCCGCTGATGGCATACGTTGTACACTTTCCTCTCTTCCCTCAATCATGAATAATATCATTACTGGAAATTATGACGGTGGAATTTATTGCGATGCTACTTCCTCCCCCACCATCAGCTTTAATGATGTCTGGGGTAATAATCCGGATTATGCTGGTTGTTCGCCCGGTACCGGAGATATCTCAGCCGATCCCCAATTTGTGGATGCGGCGGGTGGAGATTATCACCTTCGGTCCGGCTCTCCTTGCATTGATGCGGGAACAAATACTGGAGCGCCGAGTGTTGATTTGGAGGGCAACCTTCGTCCATATGATGGAGATGGCGATGGTGTTGCCACCGTAGATATGGGTACATATGAGTGCTTTGCCCTGCCCGCGGAACCCACATTCCCCGATGTTCCCAGCGATTTTTGGGCATACTATGAGATCGAATTCATGGCATATCGGGGGATAATCTCCGGCTATGCCGATGGACTCTTCCGCCCCGCGGATCCCGTCACCAGGTCACAGTTCACCAAGATGCTCGTGAATTCCCTGGGATTTCCCTTAAACACCAAGTACAAAGGTTACTTTACCGACGTTCCACAAGATCATTGGGCCTGGCAGTACATAGAGACAGCCTATGAGATGGGGATCATCAGAGGTTATGGAGATGGAAGATTCGGTCCCGAGGATCTGGCAACCAGAGCTCACCTTGCTACCATGCTGGTCAGGGGACTGGGAATAACCGAAAACATGCAATACCAGGGATATTTTCCCGATGTACCATCAGATCATTGGGCGTGGCAGTACATCGAGACGGCAAAGGATTGGGGAATAGTGCAGGGCTATGGTGATGGTCTGTTCAGACCAGAGGAATGGGTGAGAAGAGATCAGACCGCGGTGATGATCTACAGAGCGGTATTCGGACCCTAGTGGCAGATATTCACCTAAGCACCAAGCGTGACCAAAATTGCAGCGACCCTAATTTAACGGAGTTTAATATTTTTGCTTCTTTTGTATACTGAACGCCAGGGTAGCCCCAAACAAAATACCGCCGATGGCGTGCATAGCGTAGCGTTACTTTCCATGGTAAGCTGTTCTAGGGTAGTGCATATGAGAAAGTTTCATCGAGTTTTGGGGATATTGCTCATTTTCTTCTTTATTTTCCCCATCTTGGCTGGGTGCAAAGGCGCTTTGGAGAAAGAGGGTGTGGGAGAGAAAGTAAAACCTCAGAAGCCAGACAAGAAATACTATAAGCTCGGCCCAAGGGATGAGCACGGAAATAGGGCTTGGGTGCCTAGGGAGCTTGAAAGCATCATTCTCTGGAAAAAGAAAAAGGGCAAAGTCCTAATGTCAGAAGACAAATACTTCGATGAGCTGAGACAAGCCTGCGAGGAGGTTTTCTTCTCCGTGGATGAACTTATTAAGAGACCTTTTAATTATTCGATTTACTACATCCGAGCCGGTTTTGAAGTTGTGGTTCTCGAATACAAGGAGCGATTCTATGTGGAAAGACCAGGCGTTGATTGGTTCAAAGATGTTTTAGACGAGGATAAAAAGCCTTTCTTTGTCCTCAACGAAGACTCCCCTGACATACTTCATTTGTCAACGGGTGGGTTTGTGATTCATAAAGATCTTACTCAAGTCAGAGAGCTCGTCAAGAAAGTTTGGGAGGAGGATCCGTGATGAGAAGAAATCAGAGATTTAGTGTATTACTTTTAATCCTTTGTTTTCTCTTAAGTATGACTTCTCATCGTGCGTACGCGGAGACGAGTTTTTCCACTCTTTATGTAGATGATTATGTAAAATTGTGTGATCTTAATCGTGACGATGCTCTGGTAGTTGATGATTGGTTCTTTATCAACTTGGGATGGATTCGGGATCAGTTTGAGGATGCTCAAGCCTGGGACTTTTACACCACTGGTCGGTATAGTGATTTCATCTACTACACCGGTCACGGTTACGCTCCACCCTATCCCGGAGGGAGTGTTGACCCCATCGAGCCTTCCGCCGGTCCCACCATAAATACCTGGGAAGGGGCACTGTGTTTTAAATATTGGGGCGATAGCACTGAACCAACGACTCAAAAGAGGGGATGTTGGATCAAAGACGACACTTCCAATGCCAACTCCCTAAAGTGGAGATATGGCTTTGTTACTTCCAGTTTAACGAGCAAGCTTTATGGGTATGATACTCCCGGTTACCCCGATCGGGATGTGGAGTGGCTTTATTTTGCAGCTTGCGATGAATTAAGGCGGAATGGCTGGCGGTATGCCTTCAATAGAGGAATCAATCTCATTCTCGGATATCGTGATCTAAGCACCGAGGGTAGAGATGAGTATATAACTGACCAATTCTTCAAATACGTTACGGGAAGCATTGAGCCTCCGGCAGATACCCTGTGGTCACCCTTCATCAAGGCAAATCACGATAAAGGGCTTGCAGGTTACGATCGGGTGAACTGGGCCATCAATGGCTACCTGAACCACCGCTATGATTGGTTGCATGGCTTCAATCCCCCACCGGGTTACACAAATTACACGCCCTATGCATATTCCGATGAGAATGCCATCTACCAGTGGAATGAAAGCAATTACCTGGGAACTCCCTATCATCTAACGAGAGCCCCTAAACCCATTTGGTATCTCCTTTGGATTGCCCTCAAGAATCTCTTTTGGGAAGATAGAGCTCATGCTCAAGCTCCTCTTTCCCTGGCTCAGGGGAAGGTGCTGGTGGAAACACCCTTGAGCGAAGAGAAACCTCTGGTTGCCTCGGTTTCCATTAAGAAAGAAGAAGTGCAAGCGGAAGAAATGGCACAAAGATTGCTTCAGGGGAATCTCGAAAGAAAAGAATTTGAGGGAATAGTGAGCTATACCGATGGGAAAAACGGTGTCTCCTTCTATCCCATTGGTGCCTTCACTTATGGCAATGAAAGCCTGGAAACTATCCCCACAAAGATGAGTGAAGAAGAAGCCAGAAAAAAGGCGGAAGAGTTCATCGAAAGGATGGGTGGTTTAAAGGAGGGTTACTTCCTCTCAAAGGTTTCAACCATCAATCAAGAGAAGCTCTCCACGGGAGAAAGCGAGATCATTGCCTGGTGCTTCGAATACAGACCGAAGGTTAAGGGGATTCCCATTGTTGGTCCCGGTGGTCCTCAAATAGATATCATTGTAAGTGACAGTGGCATATTCCATTGTCTGTCCTATACCCCCTCCTTTCAAGAGGGCTCTTCAAAGAGAATTCTCTCACAAAAGGAAGCGGTGGAGAAAGCTGCTTCAAAGATGGCGGATAATTTTAAACCCCGTCTTCCCGTAACGATAGAAAAAGTTGAATTCGCCTATCATTCCCCTTCATTTGACGAACAGGGTACCGATCTTAAGCCCGTTTGGTGTCTGCAAACTGATAAAGGAGAAGTCTATGTGGATGCTATCTTGGGAGAAGTTCTTACAGGTCCTTTGAAGTAAAAAATAGGTTAAATGAGAATTTTAGACGGGAGAAAGCAAATGCGCTACTTAAGTCATCTAAAAAGAACAAATTATAAGAGCATGGTAGCAAAGCTTATGGTGCTCATCTTGATGATTTTCACCATCTTCTCCACTGCCCTGGAGGTACTCGCCCAAGATGGTTCCATCTCAGGTAGGATAACGGATGAAGCTGGCAAACCTCTGACCGGTATAATAGTTCAGGCCACTGCTACTTGGTTGGGAGGAGAACCTCCTGGAGAACCCGGTGAGTTCGGTTCCGCTTTAACGGATGAAAATGGTCACTACAGAATCGTTGGTCTTCCATCCGGAGAATACTGGGTCTCAACCTGGAATGACCAAGGTTATATGGATGAATAC
>DDKQ01000089.1:22291-39927 GCA_002339355.1 Candidatus Subteraquimicrobium carltonvillense
ACATGGTTGACTACCGATACCGTTGTGGTTAATGCTTCCCAGGAGACCACGGGCATAGACTTTGTCCTATCAGTTGGTGGCAAAATCACCGGTAAGGTAATAGATGAAGCGGGCAATCCACTGGCAAATATCAAAGTAATTACGGATAAATATGGATGGCAGGCTAGTATTTCAACTTTAACGGATGAGAATGGATATTATGCTCTTATTGGTCTTCCTTCCTGGGAATTCTACGAGGTCTACACCTCAAATGATCAGGGTTACATAGACGAGTACTATGATAACAAATTAAAGTGGGGAACCGCGGACATCGTCGCCGTCACCGCTCCCAATGAGACCCCGGATATCAACTTCGCCCTGACCAAAGGGGGCACCATCTCCGGCAGGGTCACCGATGAGGCGGGCAACCCTCTCAAGGATGTTGGGGTTCGTGCTGAGCAGATGGATTGCGAGGACCTTCCCTATGTCAATTGGGAAGGCACTGCTTACACCACTACTGATGCAGATGGTTATTATGTGCTCATCGGTCTTCCATCGGGAAACTATACGGTCGAAACTTCAAATGACCAAGGTTACTTGGATGAATATTATAACGATAAACCAAATTGGGTTAGCTGGACGAATGCCGATATCATTACGGTGACCGCTCCAAGCGAGATCATGAATATCAACTTCGCCCTGGCCAAAGGGGGCACCATCTCCGGCAGAGTCACCGATATCAATGGTCAACCCCTGGAGAACATATGTATCTGTGCCCAAATTGATGGCGACCGTAAATGGGAAACAACGGATGAGGAAGGAAATTATACGATCATTGGTCTCAGAAGCGGAAATTACAGGGTTTTCACCTTAAACAATTTGGATTTCATCGATGTCTTTTACAACGATAAACCCAATGAGGAAACCGCGGATATCGTCCCCGTCACCGCCCCCAATGAGACTTCGAACATCGACTTTATCCTTAAGCCCATACCAAATTTTTCGGATGTCCCCAGGGATTTCTGGGCATATGGTGAGATAAGATCCCTTGCCAGTAAGGGAGTGGTCTCCGGTTATGATGATGGGCTCTTTCGCCCAGCCGATCCCGTCACCAGGTCCCAGTTCACCAAGATGCTCGTGAATTCCCTGGACATTTCCTTGAACACAGAATACAAGGGTTATTTCACCGATGTTCCTCAAACCCATTGGGCATGGCAGTACATAGAGACAGCCTATGAAAAGGGCATCGTAAAGGGCTACGACGGTAGAAGATTCGGTCCTGAGGATATGGCAACCAGAGCTCACCTTGCTACCATGCTGGTCAGGGGACTGGGTGTATCCCTAAACGCACAATATCAGGGATACTTCCCCGATGTTCCGAACGATCACTGGGCGTGGCAGTACATCGAGACTGCTAAAGACCAGGGCATCGTACGGGGCTATCCCGACGGAAGCTTTGGACCAGAACAGATCGTGAGAAGAGACCAAACCGCAGTTATGATCTACAGAGCAGTGTTTGGTCCTTAAAAGGCTAATTCACTAGCTGAGGCTTTCCTTGAGGCGTCTAAGGAAATCCTTTCCGTGGAATACCACACCTTGAAAGCCTCCCCGACGGTAATGGTAGACCAACCTTCCCAGGTAATAGATGGGGGATTTCCTTATCCTTGGCTTCGTTGCAATGCGTCTTAACTCAATTCTGACGCCACCTTTCTCCTCCTCAAGAATTTTATCAGGAGCGAGTTTTGGATCGTAGCAGAATCTGTTGAGGGGTTCCGTGACTTTTTCCCAGGTAAACTGAGGAGCAATTTTCCTCAAGTTTTTTCGGAAGGTCTCGCAAAGTTCGGGATTTTCAAGCAATTCCAAAAGTACCTCGGTTAAATTTTCAACGTTTTCGGGCTCGACCGTTCTTCCCAAATTATGCCTCTCAACCAACTCACTCATGGAATCCCCCTTTGTGGCAACGATGGGAAGGCCTGCCCAGATGTAATCGAGCAACCTCGTTCTATACGAAAACTCCGTCTCCACATGCTGAAGATGAATGCTTATTCCGATATCCGCCTCTAACAGATAATTTTGGCGTTCATCGTAGGATATCCACCCAAAATTGAAGAAGACATATTCATCGTATAAATCCAATTCCTTGCTCAAATGAATGGCATCCACGCACATCTTCATCTCTGGTACATCGGGATTCGGATGCTCTAATCCCATAAAGAACAGTTTAACATCACCCCTTTTCTGAGCGATGTTATACATGGCTTTTATCAGGGTAATGGGGTCGAACCAGTTATAGATTCCTCCACCCCATAAAATAACCTTGTCGTTTTCGTCTAATCCCCTGTAAGCGCCCTTCAAGACCCGCCTTATGTATTTCGGCGCGAGGGATGGTAAACCAAAGGGGACAACGTCGATGAAAGACCTGAGGGTTTTATCCGAATCATACGTGGAAGGATTGATGCGATTAAGGCTGCTCAACATACCGATCCAGAAGTCGCGCTGTTTCTCGCTGGCGCAAATGAAGAAATCCCCCACCAGGAGCTGGTCATTTAATACCGTCAAATTGGCTTCATGAATATTGTGTCTTTCCTCAAAACTTTTGTATTTGAATAACTCCAGCATCTCAAGAGTGAAGGGATCATAAACGTCCACGACGATGGGCTTTCTTGCCTTCTTCAAAAAGGGAAAGTGATGCAGAATAAATCCCTGGCAAATGAATAAATCACACCATTTAATCAACCTCTTTAACTTCCTATTCTTAGTCTTCTCATAGGTTTCGATTTTGAATCCATCGGGCTCCAGATCGGTCTTATTTGGAATGGCTAAGATGACTTCATGCTCCCTGCTGAGAGCCTTGGCAAACTCCCAGCATCTAATGGCTGGTCCAGCCATTCTCCGGGCAACCGTATCATTGCTTATTATCAAAACGCGGGTTTTTCTCTCAAACAATCTCTCAACCTCAAATGCATTCGAAAGCTTCCTCTGAGCCTCGACATATTGCGGGTGGAAAATGTTGGGTCGAAATGGTTCCTTGAACAATGAAAAAATCACAACATCCCTTCGCCTCCTGCGAGTTTGCACGAAGGATCGCTTCTTTATGAGCTTTGGCATGTCCTCGATGACATCATCAAGGGCTAGAAAATGACTGAGAGCAATCCTTGAGATGGTTTGCTCACCTCCACCGCGCTCTTCGCGACCAAAGCGATAGGAATCTTTATCCAAATTGGCTTCCACCAATCCTCGTTTGAGGCTGAGCAAAATCGCGGGGGGCAAAATGCACTGCAGGCTTTCGTCGCCATAATTTTTAAAAATGGTGTATATGGCATTGCGCTCTAATAGCATTCTCTCCTTTTCATAACCAAACCTATGGGTGGTACCATGGAAGCGATGGTAAACGATGGACTTTGGGGCAAGTACCACTCTGTATCCCAGAACCCAAAGCCTCCAACCGAAGTCCACATCTTCAAAGAAAGCGAAGTAATCATCATCAAAACCACCTGTATCAAAATATACTTGCTTGTCGACGAGCATGGCTCCGCCGCAGGCAAAGAGGATGGGTTTCTCCTCGTCGTAGGCTTCGATCTCCGTGGAGCCCGTATCCAGCTTAAACCCATGTCCGTAAAAGCTGAGTGCACTCTCCGCGAAATCTATAGCCTTGCCATCCCAGGTAAGTATCTTGGAACCCGCACATGCCACATCCGGATTATTCAAAACGGGGATCAATAGCTCCACCAACCAATCGGGATCCACGCGAGTATCGTTATTAAGAAAAGCCAAATAATCTCCCCGGGCTTTCCTAGCACCGATATTGATAGCCGCCGCGAAACCCACATTTTCCTTGTTTTGAATGATCTTCACCCAGGGGAAATTTTCCTTAACATAATCCGCGGAACCATCAGTGGAAGCGTTATCCACCAAAATGACCTCGAGTTTGTCCTTGGGATAGTTGAGCTCATGCAGAGAGGCAAAACATTCTCCCAAATGTTCCTTGCCATTTAGATTTACCACTATCACTGAGACTTGTGGAAATTGCTTCCCGCCGAGATACCCGATTGCCAAGAAAATCCTCTCCTTTTAAATATCACTTTGCTTCAGAAGAATCTTCGGTCCTTAAAATATCTATACACGCGATAAGCAGGAGTGGACCTAATTCTCTCCAAGCTTGCCGATAGCTCTCGGATACTATTCTCCTTTGAGCTTATTTCCTCGGATAACCTCCTGATTTGTTCTTCATTCTGAGCAATCTGCCTTTCCAAATTGGCAATTTTAATTAAATTCTCGTCGACTAGCTTCTTAAGGTGGGCAATATAGGTATTTTGCTGCTCCGCCAGCAATTCAAGATTTTCGACGACTTCTTTAGAGGCTTCAAAATCCATATCCGAACCCACTTTTCTCCTCCCCCCTGGATGGGTCTTCGTCGAGTGAGTTTTCAAAGCTAATTCGTAACCGAGTATGGTTTCTTCCGCAGCTTTATCCCAGGTAAACCTGGCTGCAACTAGATCCTTGAGTTTATTCTGGCGAGGAGAGTAAAAAGCTTCGCACACCACCTTCTTGATAGACTCTGGATCCGTTGGATTACAATACCGGGCAAGTTCTCCAAAGTATTCCTTCGTTGAACCTCTGTTTGTACAAACAATGTTACATCCCGCCAATGCAGCTTCAAGATTTGTTAAGCCCGGTGTTTCGTACCAGCTGGGAAGGGCATGCACCTTCGCTGCTGCATATACTGGACCCAATTCATTATGCTTAAGAGAACCCAAGAAGAGAGTTTTCTCACTGGCATATTTCTGGCAAAGTGAAAAATATTCTTTATCTAATGTATCTCCTACCAGGACTATGGGAATATCAGTATCGCATAGTGCATAGAGCAAAGAAAGTTGATTCTTTCGTCTTTCAATTCTCCCAACGCATAATACGAAATCCTTTAAACCATATTTCTTCACAAATTCGTCGCATTTAGCTTCCCCAAAACTAAGATCAGCAGCATTAGGTACAATGTGATATTTTGGGCTGGACAAATTATACAAATGCTTCAACAAATCCAACTCAGTTCGCGAATTTGGGAGCAAAACATCGCTTATATGTAAAACCACCCTCTGCTTATTTTTAAAGATATTTCTCTCCCATGAATTCTTGCTCAAATACTGAGTATTTACACTCTTTCCCGTCGATAAGATACTCTCTTTTATTTTACTTAAGCCTTGGTCGTTTTCGAAGAGGATGGGCGGAATCCCTTTACAATTCTCCAATTCATCTAAGGTCCAATATATAACGGAAAGAACCATTGGTTTATCCTGCTTAAAAGCATTTAAAGCCTGATAATAAGTTTCATCAATTCGAGTGATGTTAAATAAGTGGACCAGATCATACTCGGTCAAATCGGGTTCAAGCTCCGTTGAGATATCAACCTGTATCCCACACCTCATCAGAGCCTCACGCGTTTTGAGGAGCTGCGTACTATCTCCTCCATAGGCATCTAGATAATCCGGCCGGATTTGTAAGAGGATCTTCTCTATTTTTCCCCGGTTTTTGATCGAAGATGGCATTACTGCCCCCTCAGTAATTTTGCAGCGAGCTTGGGATTTTCCTCAGCTTTCTTAAAAAGTTGCTCCGTCTTTACTCTCAGATCAGAAGGGATTCTCCACCTTGAAGTCCAAACTTCATCAATAATCTCACAAAGCCTTTCGAAATGAATTCCATTTATGGATAAAGATCTTTCTTCCTGACCGATTAATTGCAGGAAGCTTCTCACCTTCCCATCATAAATTATCCCGATAATGGGCGTACCCATAGATGCCGCAAAGATGGCAGAATGAAGACGAGTCCCAATCACCAAATCTAGCCTTCCCACAATCCCCTTGATTTCATGTGGATTATAGGAATCTGAAAGAATTTTCGCTCTCTCTTTAAACCTCATTTCCTCCACTAGCTCACGACATAGCTGGTGATCATCGTCGTACAATCGCTGCATGGGAAGAAAGATAATCTCAGAATCGAACTTTTGAACCAAGAAATCTGCTACTCTGACCATGGTCCGCTTATACCAATTGTGTTTTTCCTGCATCCTATGGGATCTAAATCCATGGTAATGATACCATGGTCTAACATTTATACCAATTAAGGGTTTTTCCAAAGAGATTTTTTTCTCCCGCAGTATTTCCACTACTCGCTCCTTCGGGGCGGGAGTCAAACCAATGGCCGGATCGACCGTGACCGCTATTTCCGGACTATTCACCCTCAACCTCTTTAACTCCATAGAGGATTCCGCATCCCTTAAACTTATCACATCCATCCTATTCAGAACAAATGAGACCAATCTTCTTGTGGATGGCAACAGCAGGGGTCCTATTCCCACACCATAAAGCATAACGGGTTTTCCCAACATCTTTGCCAGGAGCGCAAGATAAAGAAAGAATAATATCCCATAATGCCGACCTTTAAAGAAGTCATTTACGTTCAGGTGAAAATTGCAATCATAAAATAACCCTCCGCCGCCGACTATGACCAGGTCGGCCTGGCTTATGGCTTGAAAGATTTTTGCTTCGTCGGTGTGCACGATCCTTTGTACATCCTTGGATATGGGAAGGTCCAAATTTCCCCCAATGACCGAAAACTCCGCTTCACCTATCTCCTTCTTCAATCCCTCGAGCATCGAGATTAGGATGGCATCGTCACCAATGTTGCTGAACCCCGCTGCGCCGGCGATCACAATCTTTCTCATATTTAAAAGACCTCTCATCCTAATCATTCGCGAGAGAATCGCGTTGCTCAATCATACTCCACCGACCGGGAATTTTAACGACTCCATAGGATTCTTTCTCTCGACCGGGTGTGACTTGAAATTCATACAGCTGTTCATGGTGATCATAGGAGTGCAGACAATGATAATCATAGATCGCTGCAGTGACGAGATATGAGCCTGGAAGTAGTGGCAGGGAGTCTACCACGTATTCGATTGTGCCTTCGCCTTGGACTGAATCGATGAATACGTTATTAAGTTTAGTGTTCGGTCTCGTTACACAAACGCCATCGGCACGATCTATACGGATACCGAAAACTGGTTTCTCGATCTTCCTATGAGCCTTAAAGTTGATCCTTACGATGAATTTCTCCCCGGTTTCGAATAACGTTTTGGATTGCCCACCATCGGCGAGGAATTCCACCCTGTTTATCTCTATCTCCCTTGAGCCCCACCTCGATCCCTCAACCTGTTGCTGGGCTTTACCCTTCCTCTGCTCCTCCAAATTGACATACTGAATATAGGCGTTGACGACCTTATTTGGGTTACCCCTGACCTGAATTTCTCCCTCTTTTAACCAAATGACCTCATCGCACATGTTCCGGATATGATCCATGCTATGGGAGACAAAAACGATGGTTTTACCCCTAGTCTTATAATCATACATTTTCTCCAGGCACTTTCTTTGAAAAGCTTCGTCTCCCACGGCCAAAATCTCATCGATGAGCAATATGTCGGGGTTAACATTGACGGCGATGGCGAAAGCCAGTCTCATATACATGCCGGATGAGTAGTTTTTTACCGGCATATCAATGAATCTTTCAAGCTCAGCGAAGCCTACAATCTCATCGAATTTCTGGTTAATTTCCTTATAACTTAAGCCCAGAATTGAACCATTTAAATAAACATTTTCTCTACCCGAAAGCTCTGGGTGAAAACCGGCTCCCAACTCAAGTAAGGCTGAAACCTTTCCTCTTGTGCTCACTTCCCCTTTATCGGGACGCAAAATCCTAGCCAAAATTTTGAGTAAAGTGCTTTTCCCGGAACCATTTTCCCCAATGATCCCCAGGGTTTGCCCCCTTTTTAAGATGAAATGGATATCCTTCAACGCCCAAAATTCTTCGAAAATCGCTCTGTGCCCGCTGAGCAGAGCGTATTTTAGCGTGTGCTGCTTCTCGTGATAGAGTCGGAATTTCTTCCAAAGGTGATTGACCTCTATAGCCATTTCATCGCCCATATCTTTTGTCCTTCCAAATCTTGCGCCAAGCATCATGCTCACATCCATTTAGATCTCTTCGGCAAAAGTGGGTTCGTATGCATTGAAAAATAAATATCCAAAATAAAGCGTGAGCAATGATACAACCACGGCATATCCCAACAGAAACAGACTCGGAGGTTGGCATTCATAGAGAATACTGCGATAAGCCAATACAAAGGTGGCCATCGGATTAAGCTTGTAAACGAAAGGAAGCCACGGAAGTTTATGGGACATCTGTAAAACGTACTCAAAAGGATAAATGATCGGGGTGGCGTAAAACCAAATCATCAGGATGATGCCCAATAAATGCTGGATATCTCTAAAGTAAACATTGAGACAGGAGAAGATGAGACACATCCCGATGGTAAACAGGGTTTGTATGATCGTAATCGCAATTAGAAGGGGTAGGTAGAGGAAGAACCTTGAGCCTAAGAACGCCAAAAGCACAAATAAAACCAAAAGCTCCAAGCAAAAATTGATTAAATTGGCAAGAACCGTTGATGAAGGCAAAATCTCACGAGGGAAATATACCTTTTTAACCAGATTCCCATTGCCCACGATGGAATTTATGGAAAGCGAAAGAGAAATGCTCAAGAAATTCCAGGGTAAAAGGGCGCAGAGTAGAAAAACCGGGAAACTGAAAATTGCTCCATATCGAAGTACGGGAGGCTGTATTCTTAAAAGAACAGCGAAAACGAAGGTAAAAACGATTGTGGTTAATATCGGATTCAGGAGCGACCAGAAAAATCCCAATATGGACTTCTTGTATTTTACTTTCAATTCTCTTTTTACCAAGTTAAGTAGGAGCTCGCGGAAGACGAAGAGCTCCTTTAATTTCTCCACCATTTAATGATTTCTCCTCAGAGCTTAAGCTACCTGCCTGCCGACAGGCAGGAAAGATATTCTTTCAGCGCGTCTTCATAATTTCGCAGAGCGGGAAATCCACGTAGCTCTAAACAATAATTTCTAAGGACTGAGAATGCTGGTCTTTTGGCTGGGCGATTGAGTTCTGCAGAGCCGATGGGTTTAACTTTAACCTCTTTCTTCCCCGCATATTCCAATATTTTCCTTGCAAAATCGAACCAGGAACAGTTTCCGCTGTTAGTGATGTGATAAATACCATACCACTCGGTATTAATAAGTTTAGCAATTGCCTGGGCTAAGTCAAGGCTGTAGGTTGGTGAACCAATCTGGTCATTTACCACTTTCAGCTCTTCCCTCTCTTCCGCCAATCTAAGGATGGTCTTCACAAAGTTCTTGCCATGCTTGCCATAGAGCCAGGCGGTACGGACGATGAAATATCTAAGTAAAAGAGAGCTCACATAACGCTCCCCCGCGAGTTTCGAGGAACCATAAACGCTTATGGGGTTTGGAATATCGAATTCCGTGTACGGTTCGGTTTTTCTCCCATCGAAGACAAAATCAGTGCTTATGTAGAGCATGGACGAATTGGTTTTCTGGCAGGCTATGGTGATATTTTGAGTGCCCAAGGCGTTGACCTTGTACGCTTTATCGGGATCGAGTTCACATCCATCCACATCGGTGTAAGCAGCGGCATGGATCACCATATCGGGGGATAAATTGGTGATAATCTCGACGGTGTGATCGAAATCGGTGACGTCCAGCTCCTGGTGGGAGAAGCCAAAAACTTCATGCTCTTTCCCAAGTACCTGTACGAGGTCCGTTCCCAACTGTCCTCTAGCCCCAGTAACCACAACCCTCACAGGGTCAGACCTCCTCTCCCCCCATTTACCTGCCACATTAAAATCTTATTCCGAAATTCTTCGCTACCTAGGAATCTATCATCCTTCAATTGTTCATAAGGTTTGTAAATCTTCCTCTGCCTCGCCTCCTCAACGAAAACCTTGTATCTCTTAATTTGAATCTCTTTTCTCTTTCCGAACCTTGAAAGGATATCGGTTGTATCAACTAAATCATCGCTTTCTTCCTTGAGATAACTAATGTAACATTTCGCACCAAAGATAATTTTAAATTAAGAATTTATCATGCCTGGTCAACTTGCTTGAGGAGGTCTGACCCCGACTGGGGTGTCAGGTTTAACTATCTCTACCCAGGTTTGCCCACGATTTAAGGGAATCTCCACCCCCTGCTCATCCTCGATAACAAGCTGGGTCCCGGGCTCCGCTTTCTCCCAAGTGCCCCTGACGACCGTTCCATCTCTAAACACAAGGCATGAACCGCTTCCGATGATCTGTATATTCAAACACTGTGGATCATACATTCCAGTCGGACAGTAGAGAATGACCACATTCTTTGGTTGAAGCTGATTTTTTGTTTCCCTATCTATATGAGATCTGCCGCCATTGAAACGGAGATAAGAATTAGAATCTTTATGGTAATGGTATTCCACTTTGTAAGCTTGGGATGAAAAGTTAATAACGATGTTTTGGCTTTGTGGGTGGTTCTTGAGAGGAGCTTCGGATTTGAACTTAAATCCTCGGTATCCCACACCTTTGGCAAAACCCACCCTTTCCGCCGTCTCTCTTATCCTAGAGGTGCTCGTGAAAAGATTGTGGGGAGCCTTTATCCCCCTAACTCGCCAGTAAGCTTTGGGGTAGGCAAACTGGTCGAGATCACAAATACCCCATTGTTTTATAGCCTCCATGCCTCGTTTCGATCCACCGCAGTGTGCATAGATGGCATTGAATCCACGAGCGAGAGCAACGTAATAAGGACGGGCGCTTCGGACGGGACCGATCTCTTCAGCATCCTCATGTACATAGACCGCCAAGAGGCGTGTGATTCCTCCCTCAGTTAGTGCCTCAAAGATCACACAGGCTTTATCCAGACCAATTTGAGGTCTGATGGAGACTAGATTCTCAATCATGATGGCTATTGGTCTGCGATCGGCAGCCCCCGAAGTGGTTTCAACTCCACATACTGGGCAGGTAGAAGGCGTTGGTTTACCCTTTGCGACCCATTTTGCTCCCGGTTTAAGTCTTTCCTCCCTTCGAATTTTTGCGCAGAAGCAAATGGTTACAATTAAAACCAAGATGAGGAGTATCCAACCTAAACTCTTAAGCACTCTAATGTCCTTAGAATGTGCTGGGTTCATCGGTCAATTCCTCCTACGACTCATTTTTGCGAAATTTGCTTCAAATTTAGCGACGTCGATACATCATATCGTAGTATCTCTTGAATTCACCGGACTTTATCTTCTCCCACCACCAGCGGTTATTAACATACCATTTTATGGTCTCTTTCATGGCACGCTCGAAGCTGAAGCGGGGTCTTAAGCCCAGTTGATGGATTTTTTGGCAATCCAAAGAGTACCGTCTGTCGTGACCCGGTCTATCCTTGACAAATTTAACTAAATCTCTCGGCTTGCCCAACTCTCTTAAGATGATCTCGGTGATCTCCAAATTGGTTCTTTCATTCCCCCCGGCGATGTTATAAATCTCTCCCTCTTTACCTTCGTGTAGGACAAAATCGATGGCTTCGCAATTGTCAATTACGTATACCCAATCCCTTACGTTCTTTCCATCACCATACAACGGAAGGGGCTCATCCTCTAGAGCATTGGTGATGAACAGAGGGATTAGTTTCTCGGGATATTGATAGGGACCAAAATTGTTGCTGCTTCTGGTGATTAAAACCGGTAAGCCATAGGTAACGAAATAGGAGTTAACTAAAAGATCCGCTCCCGCCTTTGAGGCAGCATAGGGACTCGATGGATTTAAGGGGTCAGTTTCCTTGAATGATCCTTTCTCGATAGAACCATAACATTCGTCGGTGGAGATTTGAATATATCTTTTGTGTCCATATCTTTTAGCAGCTTCGAGGAGAACATAGGTACCGTAAATATCGGTTTTGATGAAACTTTCGGGCCCCAAAATCGACCGATCCACATGCGTCTCTGCGGCGAAGTTTACGATGACATCGACATCCTTTGCCAATTCATCGACGATTTGAGGATCACAGATATCGCCTTTGACAAATTTATATCTGGGGTTTCCTTCAATATCCCTCAAATTGTCGGGATTAGCAGCGTAACTCATAATGTCAAGATTAATAATCCGATAATCTGGGTACTTATTAATCAAATAGCGAATGAAATTGCTGCCTATAAAACCCATTCCTCCCGTTATTAACAATTTCATAATTCTTTCCCCCTATTTTCTTTAGAACTTTAGCCTCCTCTGGTAACATACGAGGGCCACTTGTATGGAATTTCCTCGCTATTCCAGGGAAAACGATACTCATCTGGATCATTGTATCGATAGGGAAGCGTTGGCACATTCACGATGCGAGCCTCCTCGCAATCAAAAGCTGTGAATCCGTGAGCCACGTATGGAGGAATCTTAAGTAGAATTGGATCATTTTTCTCGCAAGGAGGAGCCTCTAAGATGAACTCACCGGTCTGCATATAGGTGGCCCTATCGGGTCTGAGGTCGCAGAGAACCACCAAAGCTTTGCCGTAGACGCAGACGAAGTGATCCGTCTGCTGTTTGTGGTAGTGCCAGGCTTTGGCCACGCCCCTCTTGCATCCAGTGATGTAAACCTGACCAAACTTCTCAAAAAAGGGATCATCGCATCTTAACATCTCCATTAAAAACCCCCGATCATCGGGGATTAGCCGCAATTTTTTGATCTGCACACCTTCAATCATTCCAAATCCACCCACTCAAAGTACTCCAACCTTGCTGCTATCGCCGAGCATCAACCTATAAGCCCTGGGCTTTAGGGGAGACTTGGAAACCTCCACGTTCTTTCCGATTAGACTATCCTCTATTCTAGCGATATCGGAGATCACACTCTTCTCTAAGACGATGCTGTGTTCAATCTCACTATTTACGATGGCTACTTGATAATAAATGGAGGTGAAGGGACCAATGAAGGAATTTACTATCTTACTCTTCTCACCGATAATGGCTGGGCCCCTGATGGTGCTGTTTATGATCTCCGCACCCTCTTCAACCACGACTTTCCCGATCAACTGAGAAGTGCTATCTACGAAGCCCTTGCAACCACCTCTGATATCTTCAAGGAGTAACCGGTTTGCCTCTAGAAGATCCTCTAACTTCCCCGTATCCTTCCACCAACCGTTGATGATATGGGGTTGCACATTATACCCACGATCTATTAGATATTGGATGGCATCGGTGATCTCAAATTCATTTCGCCAAGAAGGTTTGATATTATTCACCGCTTCGAAAACATGTTTATCGAACATGTAAACACCGACTAGGGCGAGATCGCTCGGGGGCTCCTTTGGTTTCTCTATCAAGCGAACCACTTTCCCATCTTTCAACTCCGCAACCCCAAAACGCTGGGGATCCTTCACCCTGGCAAGAAGGATTTGGGCATTGGGTTTTTCCCTCATGAACTCCTTTACTAGGGGAGTTATTCCCTCCTTGATTATATTATCCCCCAGAAACATGACAAAGGGCTCGTCGCCGAGATAGCCTTCAGTTATTTTCACCGCATGAGCCAAACCCAAGGGTGCCTCCTGCTCGATGTAGGTTACCTTGACTCCCCAATCGCTTCCATCCCTGACTGCTGCCTTTATCTCATCCTTCGTATATCCCACGATAATGCCAATATCCTCGATTCCAGCTTCCTTTATCGCCTCAATGGCGTAGAAAAGGACGGGTTTGTTAGCTACGGGTATGAGTTGCTTGGCACTGGTATGGGTTATGGGTCGGAGACGCGTCCCCTCCCCACCTGCCAATATAAGAGCTTTCATTTCCTCTCACCTCATAATCTGCTCTTAATGTATATAATCCTTACCAATAATGATCACAATACAATCCGCCTGTCTGATGGTGGGCACGCTCGATTTAGATTTAGATACAATTTTAGCTTGTTTGAAATGTTCTTTAACCACCAGAGCTTTTTGATATTGACCTGAACCATAATATATTACCGTATGCTCATAGTTAAAATTATCGGCATTTCCGATCTCCACTATCCTGAATCCCTTTGAAACCAACTTATCCCTCACTTTTTCAGCCAAACTTGAAACTCCACACCCGTTCAAAATTTTTATACCTATATTCTTTTGGGAAGAGCCGGCACTTTTCTCTTTAAATTCCTTGAGGGAGAGCCCTTCCCTCACATGGTATAATATCTCTTCGATTTTTTCCTCATCCAGGATGACGTAGCTTGCCCTCTTGATCGTCTTCGGTATTCCGGGTAGAGTGACCATCTCCACATCCTTTTTCTCAAGGGATTTGAGGAAGGTGGCAAATTGAATCATCTCCGATATGGTTAAATCGGTTCGGCTATTATCCGCGAATATATTCACAAGGGTGGGTATCTTTAAAGCATGCTTTAGCCTCAAAGCCTTATTCATGAAAGCTTCGAGGAATTTCTGCTGGCGTTCGATTCGCCCCAAGTCACCCTTGGGATCTCCATGTCTGTATCGTACATAGTTAAGGGCGGTTTCACCATCGAATTTATGATAACCTGCGGGAATATGCATGGCATATTTTCGGGACTCATCAATGATGGGCTCATCCACGTATATGTCTACACCTCCCAGGGCGTCGACTATCTTTTTGAATCCTTCAAAATCGACTCCCACAAAGTGATGGATGGAAAAACCCGTGAAATCCTCAACGGTTAAGATCATAAGCTTTGGGCCACCATAGGCGTAAGCGGCATTGATCTTCCCATGACCTCTACCGGGTATTTTGACTCGCATATCCCGAGGGATGGAGATTAGAATGGCTTTTTTTCTCGGGGGATCGAGGCGCAAGAAGATAATAGCATCAGCCCGAGCTTTTTCCCCTTGAGAAGAATCACTGCCCAGGAGCAAAATATTGATGGGTTCGTTTGGGAGAGGCTCCGACATAACTTTCTGGGCGCGAGCAAGTTCCCCATCCTTATGGAGTCGGCTTTCCACGTATTTCACGTAAGCGTAGCCACAAATGGCAAGCACAAGAAGGATGGCAAAAAGAAATAATAAAATCTTTTTGACCTTGGAAAACTTGGATTTACTTTTGGCTAGAGGTAAAAAATCCTCTTCCATATTCCCCTCAGATTAAACGGAGTGAAAAAAGTCTTGGGATAGATTAGCACAAATTAAGCCAAAAATAAACCTGAAATGGACTTTAACAAGTTTGGTTTACACTTTAGACACTTTAGACATTCGAGGGAGGGGTAAGTGTTTAAGAAACGTGTCGGAGCCTCGCCTATGAAAACTTCTTAAGCATTCTCAAAGTTTTGTAGCGAGGCGAGACGCGAGCGGCCCCGTAAAGCTCGTTTCACTCGCCAACGGGGGTAAACGGCCGTAACTGCGCCTGCCCCGTGGGCACGATAGTGCCTTTTTGGGGTGTTTTCGGAGCACTTCACCCCGACCATAGTGTTAACCCATCTTGTTAATAATACACCTGAAATATATTGAAACGGTAAAGATAATTTTAAGGTGCTATTTAGCTCTGTAGACCATGACCGCCGTTTGGTCTCTCCTCACCAATTCCTCTGGACCGAACCTTCCGTTGGGAGGGGGTTTGTAGCCCTTGACGATGCCCTTCTCATAGGCCGTCTCGATGTACTGCCAAGCCCAGTGGTTTGAAGAAACATCGGTGAAGTATCCTTGATATTGGGTATTTAGAGAGATTCCAAGACCTCTCACCAGCATGGTGGCAAGCTGAGCTCTGGTGGCAAAATCCTCGGGACCAAATCTCCCGTTGGGAGGGGGCTTGTAGCCCTTGACGATGCCCTTCTCATAGGCTGTCTCTACATATTGCCAACGCCAGTCGCCGGGTGGAACATCGGTGAAATATCCCTGATATCGGGTGTTTAGGGGGAGTCCCAGGGAGTTCACGAGCATCTTGGTGAACTGGGACCTGGTGACGGGATTCGCCGGGCGGAAGTAGCCATCAGAGTAGCCCGAGATTATTCCCTGCTGGGCTATACTTTCGATTTCGTTATACGCCCAAAAATCCCTGAGAACATCACGGAAGCGCGTGCTGAGACTATCTATGAAATCCCTGATGGCTCCCTCAAAGGCCGTGTCTTTGATGTTATAAAATGGTTCCCTCCGCTCTCCATCCCAAGTATAAGGGGCTATTATGTGAGCACCATGCTTGTATGCCACCTTTAGAGCACTTAGGCATCGATTGTAATGATCCGTCCAGTTGTAATGAGGGGAGCTAGGGTCATGAATTGTGGGCAGACTCGGGTTAAATTCAAAGATGCCCCAGTTTGGACTCAAGCCTCGAGCGGAGGCAAATAGAGCTTCGTCAAAACATACTTTTTGGAGGGTAGTGATTCCCAACGAACCTTCATTGACCCTCGCCGTATCCAGAGTACTGCACAAAATGTAGCGCATCCAGTAAGTATTGTCGGTGCGCACGGTTTGATGGGTAAATATCCTTGAGGCGGGAAGACCCGTCTCCCTTATCCAATCAACTTCTCTTTGTACTTCAAGATATACGAGCCCAATCCTGAAATTGGTCCATTCCTCCCAAAGGGGATTTCCCACCAAAGGGTTTCCCCTTGGGGGGACAACCTCATCCCAGCTCTTAAAATTGGTCCCCATAGCCTGATTGAATGCATTCAGATTGTCCTTGAAACGCTCATCTCTCTCAAATTGCCTAAATTCGGATATCGTATCGGGATTATAATCGGTGATGAAGAAGGGACTCATGAAAATCTCGGGGTCTATAGTAACAGCGATTAAAATATCGGGGTTCTCTTGGTAAAATTGGGCAACCACTTGGGCTGCAGCCTGAAGGTTTCTCTTCCTGTAACGTTTCCTCACTTCCGCTCTGGAACCCCAATTATTGTAGGTCAATAAGCGCTTGAGCGTGTTCCGATTCGATCCTATTTCATCATCTTTAGGAACCTCACTCTTGTCCGTCCATTGGCAATGGTAATCATCTTGCTCTAAATGAGAGATAATATCGAACTCTGGATTCGCAAGGTCAGCCCAAGGTCCACCATTGAAGCAGATGACCACGGGAAAATTTACATCCTTTGCCAAATTCAGGATATATTTCAGGCGCGAGGGGTCGAATTCAAAGTCATTCGCTCTCCCCTTGGTCTCGCCCATATAATAACAGCAGTCTAAAAAACCGGTTCTTGTATAGTATTTTCCAGTACCCAATCTCGTCTTCATATCCATAAGCCTCTGACGAGCGGATTCATAGTCTCCCGGGATACCACAGGTAGGCGTGATATAGAAAGTGTTCTCGTAAGAAGCAGCTCCAGCGGATCCCGGAAGTAGTATCAACAAGATTGAAATTGTGAGTGCTAAAGCAGCTATTCTTTTCAGCATTTTCTCGATAACCCCCCTAATTAATTTATAATACCCATTCCATTCTTATACTCGGAAAAGTTGTCCCTCTTCTAAAGCTTATGTTTTTTGATATTACAATTTTCTAAGATCATAAACAAGCCCCCACAAAGAACTATGGAGCTTAAAACTCCATAGTCCATATAATATTCATTTAAATATGTGATCTCATAAATGGTTGGCTATATTTGGTCAACTCCTGCCTTTTATGGTTTGGGAACGCCGGTAACTAGGATGTCATCGATGTACATACCCTCACCTACGCCTTCACCATCGGAGTGCCAGCGCCAGTCCAGCGTCGCTAAACCGCCGCAATAGGGAGTTAAGTCGATGATTTCCCTTACCCAGCCAACATCGCCTGAAGGACCAAATATGGCTCTGTAGATCATAACCGCCGT
>DDKQ01000045.1:0-5491 GCA_002339355.1 Candidatus Subteraquimicrobium carltonvillense
AATCAAAGGAGTGTTGGAGGTAATAAGGGAGAGTTCTTTTGTACCACCCTCCCCTTTATCCCCTCCCGTCCAGGGAGGGGAAACAAAAACGTCTTTCCATCAAGGGAGAAGAGTACCCACTAAAAATGGAGAAGAACCTACATTTTTAATAATCCTGTAAGGGCGGGACTGGTTGAAAATTTTAAAGATTACCCATATCTGGGTTCATTGATTTTTGATATCGATGAAATGCATTAATAATTAACTCCCAATTTCCGTAGAAACAGGTCTTTAGACCTGTTAAAGATGTCGACAGACCTAAAGGTCTGTTTCTACATTTGGATTTAAATCCTATGTGGGATCGGGCTTCAATCATAAAGCGTCAGTTTTCTATGCTGGGATACCAAATAAAAGTGCTGGTCTGTTGTGAAAAGAGGAGTTTTGTTTTGAATTGCTGTAGCCGCGATTGTGGTATCAAGAATGGGTATGGTTATTCCCTTTGCTCTTAAGTCTCGATAAATTTCTGCGGCTAAGATGTAAGTATTTTTATCCGTTTTTATAAAGGGAAGTTTGGTCAGCCTTTCTTTGACCTTAACGTAGTCTTTTTTGTCTTTCACTCCTTGAAAAACTTCCTGTAGGATTATGCCACAGATACAAACTTGATTGCTCTCTCTTATGAGAAATTCTAATTTTTCTACCTGTTCTGTTCGCCCCAGGAAAAAGTCTATCCAGACGGAAGTATCGACCAAAATCAAAATCGGTCTCTCCTCATCTCCTCTAAATTACCTTCCCACTTTACTTTTCCCTTAAGTCCGAGGATTTTTTCAATCTCCTTTTGACGAACCAATCTTTCCAAGGCATAATTAACGATGTCAACTTTTTTGGTCATCTTAGTGAGTTTCTTAGCTTTTTCAAGCAATTCATCTTTGATATCGATTACCGTTCGAGACATTTGTTTGCCCCCACTTTTTGATATTGATTTTACACAGATAGGATATAAAAAGTCAAGTAATTTTATATCAATCCCGCCTACATTGAGATTTTGTAAAATTGATTTTTTGTAGCGCGGGGGCTCGTCCCCCGCTATAAGCCTTTGGTCGGGGATAAACCCCGACCCTACATTCTGTTAAAAATGTCAACAGACCTAAAGGTCTATTTCTACATTTCAATTAGGCTTAAAGCTTAAAGAGCAGGATTTTTTAAGTCTCTGTCGAAATCTTAAATTGAAATAGTAGCAACAGGTCTTTAGACCTGTTAAAAGATTAACAGACCTAAAGGTCTGTTTCTACATATGGATTTGGGTTTAAGGCGGAATCCAAATGAGGAGAATTCTGGGGAGGGGTATTTTAGAATACCTACGCAGGCCAGCCGATCCAATTACCGCACAAAAACCACTCCAAAATAACACCGCAAAGGCAAAGATAGAAATCTGGGAAGATGCAGCCTCTGCATTCATGGCTCTTCTGATGATAATGCTGGGAATCATCATGATCGGCGACATTCTCCTGTTTAGAAGAATTCCCGGCGAGGAGTACTTTCTGGCATCTTTGTACACTTTAATATTTGCCATTGTTTTTAACGCTTCTAATCCCATACGAGAGAGGTTTATCCCCAGAAGGATAAATTCCGCCGTTTCCCTCTTCGTTAATCTGGCAATCATCACATTGTTGATGAATTTCACTGGAGGTTTAAAATCCGAGTTCTACATAGCCTATTTTCTAATCCCCACGATAGCTGCCCTATGCTTTGGCTTAAAGGGGATGTTAATCGCTCTCGCTCTCGTCTTCTTTTCGCTTTTCTGGTTCTTCATTAAAGAACCCTATCAGCCTCTCTTAGGTGAGCAGCTTTTATTTCGAATTCTCCTCCTCATCTTGGTTTCGGTGCCCTTCCTGTTATTGGTTGAGCGGGAGAAGAAATATCGACGGTCGCTTGAGACTTCCTATCGAGAGTTGGAGCAAGCTTTAAGTGAATTAAAGCAAACTCAAGCGGAGTTGGTACATTCCGCTAAGCTGGCAGCTTTGGGTCGGTTGGGTGCCGGCATTGCCCATGAACTGGATCAACCCCTGGCGAGCATCGGGCTTTATGCCCAAATGATTCTATCCAGACTCGAGAGGGACAGTTCCCTTCGAGAGGATTTAAGCATAATAAATGAGCAGACCGATAGGATGCGCCAGATCGTCAAAAGCTTAAAAAATCTTTCTCGCCAGTCTAAGTTGCAGCGCATCCCAGTTGATGTAACCAAGCCGATTGAAGATGCATTGCGACTTCTCCTCCGAGAGTTTAAGATTCATAACATAAGGGTGATCGAGGATTTTAACGATAATCTGCCCGAGATTGCCGCCGACGAGGATCAATTGCAACAGGTATTCTTGAACATCCTTTCCAATGCTCAGGATGCCTTCCATGCCGTTGAAGGCAAGGACAAGGAAGTGAAAATCCAAGTTAAACCCGCAAACAATGGGCAGCTTGTGGAAATTACCGTCGCCGATAATGGATGTGGGATACCTGAAGAGGTTAAGGATAAAATACTAGATCCATTCTTCTCCACCAAGTCGTCTCAGGGTGGTCTAGGACTCGGTCTATCGATTACCTCCAGGATTATTCGGAATCACGATGGTTCTTTGAATATCACAAGCCAAGAGGGAAAAGGAACAATAGTGAAAATCGTACTCCCTTCCGCAAAGCCATAAACTTATCCCTCATCCCTGAAAGGGGTTAGTATGGAGAAAATCAAAGTTCTCATAGTTGATGATCATGCGGTATTCAGACAGGGCTTGTGTAAGCTATTGGAGGCAGAGGAAGATATTCGCGTCATCGGCGAGGCATCCGATGGCTCTGAGGCAATTGAGATGGTGAAGAATCTTGGTCCGGACATCGTTTTAATGGACATCGAGATGCCCAACGTCGATGGCATTAAAGCAACCACTGAGATAAAGGAAGTGTATCCAAATACGGAGGTCGTTGCTTTAACCGCTTATGAGGACGACGAGCATCTCTTCAAAGCCATCCGAGCTGGTTCAACCGGATATATTTCAAAGCATAGCTCTGCTGGTGAAATCGTGGGAGCCATTAAGACGGTCTCCCTTGGCGAAAGCATGATAACTCCCAGTCTTTCCCGAAGAATTTTGAACAAGTTTACCAGCTTATCTAAGGTGAGCAAATCCCATCGGGACCTACTCTGGAGTGACCTCACCAAAAGGGAGATCGAGATTTTGAAGCTTCTCTGCGAGGGGAAAACGAATAGCCAGATTGCCCAAACCTTGTTCATAAGTGAGAGGACTGTCAAAAACCATATCTATAACATCTATCAAAAGCTTCAATGCAACACCCGCACCGAAGCCATGCTCAAAGGCATGAAACTGGGACTCCTCGACCTCGACGAATAACCCACAATATTCCTGGACATCCAAAGATTGGTATGTTACATTGAATTTAATGTATATTTAAATTATACATATATTCTATTGAAAATGTAGGTGACTATAATATGCGCAGAAAACAAATCTATCTGGATGAAAAAAGCGAAGCGTCTCTAAAGAAATTGGCATTGTTGAAGAAAACTTCCGAGGCTTCATTGATTCGAGAGGCAATTCATAAATTTCTTGCAGAAGTGGAGAGAAAGCAATATACCAAGCAAAATCCCCTTTATAGGATTGTTGGATTATGCGAACGCGGTAGAGCGGACGCTGCGGAAAATCACGATCGTTATTTATATCGTGAGGATAAAGATTAATGATAGTTTTTGTTGATACCAGTGCCTGGATTGCGATAGCCGTAAAATCCGGCGATAAACATCAAATTGCTTCTGCATACTATCTTGATTTGCTCAAAAAAAGAGCTGGTTTGGTTACTTCAAATTATGTCTTGAGCGAAACCTTGACCCGCATTCGCTATAACGTAAGTCATGCCAAGGCAGTAGAACTTCATCGCATAATTGATCAATCAGTCAAGGAAAATCAGTTAGCTATCCATTGGGTTGACGAAGGCACGGAAAAGGAAGCCTGGACAATTTTTGAAAAGTATGATGATCAACATTTCTCAATAGTGGATTGCACAAGCCTTGTCATTTGTAAAAGAGTAGGAGTCGATGAGGTATTTGCTTTTGATGACGATTTTAAGACCCTGGGCTTTATTGTCAAGCCATAATGGCACATAGCAATCTGGGAAAACAACTAGTCGCTCCGGGAAATAAAAAGCAAAGGCAGAATTATTTACGGAAAATGAGCGGCGACTCTAATCGCTCGTTGAAAGTCGCTCATCGGCTTTTATTCGCTCTTCAGCTTTTCTAGTCGGGCATCGACAGGCAACTTGACATTATGTACAATATGTACTATATTCTATAATAGATATTTTAAACACCCCACGATTCCGCTGAAAGCACGATCCCGCTGAAAGCGGAGCCTCGCCTGCCGTGGGGCGTTGGTGGGCAAATTTTGCTAATACAAAATTTGGGTTAAATAGGAGGTTATGGTAATGGTGAAAAAGGTTAGTATTGCTGAAGCACGAAGTAATATTTCTGAAATCCTGGGAGAAGTTCGCTTCAAACGTCAGGTATTTGAACTTCTGAAGAAAGGAAAGCCAGTAGCGATCTTGCAGGATATCGACACTTATAAGCATTTGATTTCCAATTTTAAAATGCACTGCACTGTAAAACCCGATAACGGTCAGTTCATGGCATACTGTCCCGAACTCGATATTGTAACAACTCTTGATACAAAAGAAGAAGCCGTAGAAGATCTTATTGATGCGGTCAAAGACTACGCTGAAAGATATATGCACGAGTTTGAACTCTACGCAAATAGCCCCAACCGTGCCCATCATCTTCCATATGTTCTTGCCATCCTATTCTGTGAAACCAATGAGGAAATCAAGAAGATGTTGGGGCTTTAAATGCCTACTTACACCGAGTTTCGTAAGGTTGGGCGAAAACTAGGTTTTCGGCTTATTCGGTCTGAAAAGCATGAAACCTGGCGAAAGATTGATGAACAAGGAAACATCCTCGAGTTTAGAATCGGTCACAAGCATGGGAAAGACATCCCCGAAGGAACTTTCAGGATAATGCTTAGACAAGCCGGGATAAAATCCGAAAAAGAGTTCAGAGAAATACTAAAGGGTCTCAAGTAATCACGTTTCTTTTCTGACTCCTCCCTCACCGGGCAGGTGAACATCGCTTTCCGCCCACTTTTTTCACCGAATGTCGCTAGTCGCTCATCGGCCTTTCTAGTACTTTATTCCCAAAAAAATGAGAAACAAGCTCCATTTAAAATCGCCCCTTTTCTGACGATAATGAAGGTATAAAATTCCTTGACTGAATTGAAGCAAGATGGGAAGCAAGTTGGCCAGAGTAAGGAATAAAAAATTACAGCCTTTCACAAAATTCGTTCCAGGCTATTGATTACACAGATCTTTAGAATGATTACACCGATTTATCAAGGTAGTTTAATCTGTGTAATCTTGTTTTGAAATCTGTGAAATCAAGGGCTTAGTTTTGTGAAGCCCTATAAAAAATTAA
>DDKQ01000045.1:5832-8382 GCA_002339355.1 Candidatus Subteraquimicrobium carltonvillense
AATTAATGAAAGGAGGTGAAAAAGGTGAAAAAAAGAAGATATTTGCTTTGGGTTATTGTCGGTGCTTTGGCTCTGTTGCTGTTAGGAATACCTGTAGGTCAAGCTCTTACGACATTCTTTACAGCTGGAGGTGGAGATCTCACTCCCTATCTAATCGGTGATTGGGATTGCCGAACCGGCAGGACGACTATATTCCACGTTAAAAACCCCACTCACACTAATTGGCTACTGGTTTGGTTCAACTTCTACGACGATGCCGAGCATCCTACAGCTTGCAGAATAGCCCTGCTTTCCCCAAATGACGTGGTAGAAGTCGATGCCAGATTCACCCCAGCCCATATAGGCAGATGGGGTATAGTCAAGATCGTAAGCGTGTGGGTTCCATGGCGTCTGGAGAACGGCATCAAGGGATTTCAGAAGGAGATATGGGCCTATAGGATTTCCATTCCTGCAGTAGGAACGAGACCAGTTCATGTAGGTCCTAAGTATAAAGACATGCCGGTCTGGTGCTTCCGTGCGATTTCCGAAGCTAACCTGGAGGAGGTTCCCGTATACGGACAAGCCTTGCTCACAGACATCCTCGATCTTGATGCTTTTCTGACAATGGCCTTTGAAACCGATGATGGCAAACTGTATGATGTCGAGAAGGACGAGATGGATAAATATGGGAAGATTAAAGAAGTTTTAGACACTGCGGGAATAACTATGTCCACTTCTCATCAAATTGAAGCCGCAAGCGAGTAAGCAGGATTATTTCCAACCCGTGCTCTGGCTACTGCTTAAAATCTCCTGGAAAGGAGGGAGAGTGAAATTGTGAAAAAACAAAAGTTATTGATGACTATAGTATTGCTCATATTTCTATTTGTTGTTTCGGCTTCAGTAGGCTATGCAGAAATGTATCAGAAACCGGGTTATCCAGACTATGCGCCCAATGGAGTCCCTGACTTCGACCAAAAGCAAGATAATTGGAAGAATGCCGCAGGGCAGTGGTGTTATTGCGGTCCAGTTGCAGTGGCAAATTCCCTGTGGTGGTTGGATTCGCGCTATGAATCGAGAAAGTTCTTCAATCCAGTTCCTCCACCTGCTAAATCGGATCACTTCCCACTCGTTGAAAGCTACAATCCCGCTTGGGATGACCACGATCCCCAGAATGTGATCCCCTTCGTGGATGATCTTGCGGTGATGATGGGCACGAATGTCGCTGGAACCACGAATGTGTACAAGATGCAGGCGGCAATCGATAAGTTATTGAAGGATAAGGGACTCGACACTGTGCTTTACGAGAAAACCCTCAAAAAACCAACTTTTGGTGAGGTAGAAGCAGAAGTTGAGAAGAGCGAGGATGTCATCCTGCTCCTTGGTTTCTGGAGATACGATCCTTATGCGGACAAATGGTATCGCATTGGTGGGCACTATGTAACTGTAGCGGGAGTGGATTCTATAAATGGACTGATCAAAATCAGCGACCCATTCTTTGATACCCCCTTTGATGGTACCTATGGCATCAATCACGGCACGTCCTATGATTCAAGCACGCATAACGATGCAAAGTGGTTGTCCCATGATATCTATGCGGTCTCAACCACCCACGTCAGTCCAGGTGGATTATGGGAGCTGCCTGAGTATCACGATGAATCAAGGATTACCTACGATGGAACCACTTTAGACCCTCTCGATGTAATGGAGATGGTCAGGGACAACTTCTACAAGCAGAATGTTCCAGCGGAGTTTGTCACGTATCAGGAACCTGATCCAACCCAATTACCTGAGATTACCGAGGTAGAATACGCTGTGGTCATCTCCCCAAGATTCGTTCCAACCGGTGTAAACAAGTACATGCTCATCGCCCTGGCGTTGGTCTGCCTGGCCCTGGGAGCGGTGATGCTCAGACGACCACTGCGTGGCTACTTCATGAAGGCTTAAGAACCATTGATGAGGGGACAGCGCTGCACTCTTAAAAAGCGTGCAGCGCTGTTTTCTTTCGGGGTCAGACCTCCCCACATAGCTTTACCTGCCGATTCATTTCCTTATTTTTAAAAATCGACGATTTTGGGCGGGTACGGAGTCCCGCCCCTACATTTTGCCCTGGTCGGGGATAAACCCCCAACCATTTTCAATTATATATCCATAGAAATTGGTCGGACGTACTTGAGTCAATGCAGAAGTAGGGAAGATATGTAATTCAACATCCGTATTGCAATGCAGTTTTACATCACTTACAAGTTCAGCTTTTTGTTCAATAGTCCAATCTTCAACATCAGGTAGCGCTATAATTCTACAGCTATACGGTAATTTCCCTTATTATCTCACCCACCACCGCAAAACTTCTCGTAGAAACAGGTCTTCAGGGGCCGTTAAAAGTTTAACGCATCTAAAGGCAGCCTGCTCGGCAGGCTGCCCTGTCGGCAGACAGGGCAGGCAGGTCTGTTTCTACGACCATAATTCCTTAAGATCGCTGATCGACAATCGATGACCGAAATAAATCGCTCATCGCTAGTCAGGTTTCTGTTTTCTCGCTCATCGCTAGTTGACTGTCGCTCGTCGGCATTT
>DDKQ01000101.1:0-822 GCA_002339355.1 Candidatus Subteraquimicrobium carltonvillense
TCAACATAACCTGAAACGATGACCCAGGCACCTATTCTACCACAATTACCTACACCGCCTTGCAAAGCCCATAGTTGGTAATTAGTAATTGGTAATTAGGTTATTAGGTAATTGGGTTACTGAAAACAAAGAGAAAGTGCCTCATTTACTATATATTCTGGCTACTTGCTTTACTTCTCGTTTAATTCTGGTTACAATTTTTCTAGTTTTAGCTTGTGCTCATAGAAGGAATGGTAGCATGGACATAAAGCCAATAAAGAGAAAGATCGGAGTTCGTAACTATCTAATTACTGTTCATGCTGCCGAACAAATGAAAAGAAGATTAATTGAGCCTAGAGAGATAGAAGAAGCTATACTTAATGGAGAGATTATTGAAGAGTATCCCGATGACAAATATGGACCAACTTGTCTTATATATGGACAGACGTCACAAAAGCGTAATCTGCATGTCCAATGTTCATTGCCTCCAATGATATGGATTATTACTACGTACGAGCCTGATCCCAATGAATGGGTTAATGGCAGGATAAGGAGATGAGGAGATGAAGTGTTTAATTTGTAAAGGTGAAATGGAAGAAAAACTAATTACTTATGATGTACGTGTGGAGGATCAGTTGATGATTCTTAAAAACGTTCCAGCTCTGGTTTGTAAGCAGTGTGGCGAAACATTGTTTACTCCAGAAACGGTGGACAAAATCATTGCAGTTGCTAAGGGGAAAGTCGAACCTACCACTAGTTTAAGGGTGCCTGTTGTTGAGTTTGGGAAAGTAAAAGTGGCCTAGTTTAATTCTTCAGCACAAGCTATAAATATGACTATCAGCT
>DDKQ01000101.1:1236-9387 GCA_002339355.1 Candidatus Subteraquimicrobium carltonvillense
AGTAATTGGTAATTAGGTTATTGGGTAATTGGGTCACCTTTCATTATCTCTCTTCTCTTTCTCTAGGAACTCCAAAATATATCGCTCAAATTTGCGAAAATCTTCAATTTTGCCTGTATATTCATGAACTTTTTTTCGATCTATCTTTAGATATTCGTGGACTAAAATGTTGCGGAATCCAGCCATGAGTCTAATTTCCTTGGCAAACTCCATAGGTATAATCTGATGCTCTCCTAAAGCAATAATTGCCTCCCCGCCTTCGGCACGAGGTAAATTCTTTTGAGCCAGTATATAGTGGGCGACATCAAGGACGCATTCGATGGATAATTGTAGACATCTCTCAGCTAATTTGTACGTCTCAGGGGAACTAATAAACTTCTCGTTTTCAATCTTTGATAACTTTTCCAATATAACGAGATTGTCTTCCAATTCTTTGAACCGATCGAGAATGATTTCCTTGTTCATAATGAATGCTACCTCTTTAGGCGATTCTTTAACGCCATTTCGTAAAAGCGAGATTTAGCCTTATAGTCCCCGTATTCGCACAAGGTTTTCATCTCAAAGGCAATCCGTTCTTCATTTGATGATGCATAGATTGCTCTTCCTTCTCTTATCACCTCATATCTTAAAAGCGGATTGGCGGAATTTAATGGTGTTACTTGAATCGGTAAATTTGGGTGGTTTTTAGTGAGCTCATTCTTAAAACTCTCGGCGATCTCCATCTCTTTGATTATATCTGGGCTCTGTAAATCAATAAGAATAGCAATGTCGATATCCTGGAAAAATTTATCTCCTCGAGCGTAGGAACCAAAAAGGTAGACCAACTCGATTCCCAATTTTTTACACGTTTCCCCATCAATCTTTAGTGAAACTTTTCTTTTTATCATTCCTTTTCGCCTGCACCTGAGGGAATATATCATATGGATTATACCATATTGCCATATTGGTGGAAGTTCAAGCAATATGAAAAAACTATAAAGAATCAACTTTCTGTTTGGCAAAAGAGGTTTTTCGGGTAAGATAAATCTTTCTGACTATAAAAGCCAGTACAAGGAAAGCAAAAACGGCAACGATAATTTTCCAGGGGATAATCCAGAAGGCTATCTCCTTTGTAGTCAAATTTCTGTTGTAGGTAAAAATATTGGGGCCATATTTGACCGTTGCCTTGGCTCTAAAAAATCCAAAAAAGGGACCACCCCAGTTCGTGGTCATTATCCTATCAGTTTTTGGAAGAATGGTTATATTCTCAAAATTTGCCTTTCCAGCATTTCTACCAAAAATGTCTTTGAAGGCGACAAAACCTTTAAGGGTAAGATGCACATTGCCGACATTGCGAAAGACTAAATCAGAGTTAACATCACTGCTAAACCAGGGGTTTTTGACCGAAAAACTTCTAATTTTTCCTTTGCGGACGATATCTTTTTCACTTCCTATACTGGTGAGCACAAGGCATCCAATCCGGCCCACAATTCTCACTCCTGTATCTTTGGCTTTTTGCCCTACGGTTTCAAAGAATATACAGGCATAATGTCCTCCAAGCTCTGCACTTTTTGGAATAGTCACGGTGATTTTTACTTTTTCAACTTCCCCAGGTTCGAGAAAAAATTTCGTCTTATCCAGTTTTATCCATCTGGCGCAGGAATAGGACTGATGCCCTGGTAGATAAAAAACGAAGGTATTATCAGGCTTGATATAATAATCAGCAATATCCGTGGTGACTTCGATGGGCACCTTGCCCTGATTTACAACCTTCACCGTCTTAGTTTCGCTTTCCCCCGGTTTGGCTTGAATTTCTACCTTGGCTGGGGATACCATGAAAGTCTTGTCATCTTTGGCTTCGATTGGGCAGGAAAAGAGGAAAATAGAAACAACTACCATAATAATTGCTATTAAAGATTTTTTAATCATGAACTAATTCCTCCGGGTTAAGTAAAAGAATAAGTAAACAGAGACTTATGGGTCTCTGTTTACATTCGATAGCTTTATTAAAAATCCTTTTTAGATCGATGTAATGGTGTAAGTATGCGTGCAGTTGTAAGCGCCTGGATTGTCATCGTAGTTGATGGTGAGTTTATAATTGACTGTAACCGTTGCTCCAGCCTCTCCAGTTTTGGTACCCGATGTCACCACGTTGGTGGGCGAACCACTGGTGCTGAATTCAGTATTGTAACCTTGTGGAGTGCCATTGGTAGTACTTGATGTGTACACTAATCGAGATGACGGAATAGTATCTGCACCCTTTGCAAGGTCATTGTCTTTATACACTGTCATATTCCAGCCACAGTTGGTTTTGGTAGTTATGGATAGGTTGGTGGTTGTTTGGCTGCCAATGGTGACCGTTAGCGTGTGACTTGAAGGCACCGTTATAGAGACGGCAGATGGTACTGTACAACTTACACTACAATTACCAGAAGCACTCACACTCACAGCATAGGCGGCACCTACTCCTCCAGAGACAAGTAAAGTAAGTGCTGCTAAGAATGCTAATCCTTTCCTGTGCATTTTGCTACCTTCCTTCCTCGTTTGAGTCTATTCTGTTGATTTACCGCGCAAAAACTTATAATTTTATTTCTCTTTTCGGCTAAAGAGATATGGGACTTTAGTTATAAATTAAGTTTTTTTACACCCTATGCTTTCGATTCTTATACCCTTCCCAAATTGGTATTTTCGCGCCTAGCCACTTTAATTTGCATAGTTGCTGGGCTTTTAAAGATGGTAGGAGAAGGAAATCTTTCTCGGAGAAGAAGTATTTTGGATTTATCCCTTTCTGCTTTGATTGCAGTCTTAGCGCTCTCTTGCATTTTCTCTATCTCCTTTCCCCTTAGCCTATTCGGTCAGTACAAGAGATACGAGGGACTCTTCACATTGGTCAATTACGCTCTGCTATATTTCAGTTGTCAATCTTGTGGTTGAGGAAGAGCAGATAAATCTTTTAGTCAAGGCTTTTATACTTTCAGCTACCATAATTTCGGTTTACGGTATCAGTCAACATTTTGGATGGGATTTTGTTCGAGCCTCTGGCGCGGGGACTGGAGCAATTCGAAGTTTTTCCACCCTAGGCAACCCAGTTTTTCTTGGAGCCTTTTTGGTGATGAGCCTATTGGTTACTTTAGGTTTTACTGTTGGTCAGTGGAGCAAAGCAAGCTGGATCACGCGCTCGTTCCTAAGCTTCGCACTTGCAGCAATGGCTGTGTGTCTCATCTTTACATATTCACGCGGTAGCTGGGTGGGATTCTTAATCAGTATGATTCTCTTTGCCATATTAGCAGGGAAGAAAATTATTTCGGTGGGTAGATCAAAAGTTGTGTGGTTTTTACTTGTACTGATAATGGTGGCAGTTTTTGCTGGAGTCATTTCCAAAGTCCCGTCAGTTATGGAGCGAATTACCTCAATAGCTGGACTGGGAGGAACTGCCAAAACCAGGCTCATTATCTGGAATGCTATGGTTAATATGATTGCTGCTAGACCTCTTTTGGGTTATGGGCCTGATACTCTGAGTCTCATCTACCCTAAATATATCCCTGCCGAATTTCGTGTTTTAGAGCCGGGCGCAAGAGTTGATAAAGCACATAATGAATTTTTACAGGTTGCAACTACTATTGGAATAATTGGTTTGGGGGTTTATCTTTGGTTGATACCTTCCTTCTTTTGGGTGGGCTTCAGGGCTTTGAGAAAGATCGAAGACCATTACCACTATTTTTTGCTTGTGGGTCTTCTCTCTGGTCTAATAGGATACCTAATTCAGCTTCAGTTTAGTTTCAGCCAACTAGATGTGGCACCCATTTTTTGGGTTTTACTGGGGCTGGCTATTGCAATTCAAGAAATTGGAATGAGCTCAAAAGGTGAGATTAAAAGATTGGAGTTGTGGACCAAGGAAGGAGAAAAGAAATTAGCTTATACAATGTGCTTTCTTTTAGTCAGCGCAGTTATTTTTGGTTTTTGGATTACTTCAATTCGCCCCTTAGCTGCAGATATATATTATAAGCAGGGAGCAAGTACAAGTGAGGAGCAAATTGACTCTGCTGTCTTTTACCTGGAACGGGGACCCCAAAAAAATAGATGCCTATTCTAATCTTGCAGTTGCCTATCATCAAAGAGGCGAGATTAATAAGGCTATTGCTACTATTGAAAAGGCTTTACGTGTGGATTCTAACAATCCCTCTTTGAGACAGATGCTACGCGAGTTAAAACGTGTAGAAAACTAGAAGCTAGGGGTCAGGCTTGACAAACTTGAAAAACTCTGTGTTTTTATTTGCCCAGAGCAAATTTGATAAATTCTTTTTGGGTGCGAGTTAAGAAGCGGCGTTTATCAAAAACTAAATATAGGTCTCTAAAGAAATCAATGTTTTTAAAGGGAACAGTTTTTAAAGTGCCCAGAACAAGAGCTTTCTCGGCAGCACATTTTGAAATGATAGAAATGCCCAAACCCGCTTCTACTCCAGTAAGAACTGCTTGGGTGCTGCCTAAATCCATAATTTCGTTTAAGTTTTCTAAAGATAGTCCATGTTTTTCCAGAGTTTCTTCAATTGTTTTTCTGGTTCCTGAGCCTATCTCGCGCAAGATAAAGGGCTCTCTTAGAATTTCTTCTATTGTCACACTCTCTTTTGATGCTAGTGGATGATTTGGCGGCAGGATTAGAATCAAATCATCAGTAACAAATTTTTCAATTTGGAGATTGTTGGGTTCTGGGGGAGCGCCAACAAAACCAATATCGATTTCATGTTCTTCGATTTTTTTTAAAATTTCAGCTGTGTCGCTGATTTCAAGAGCTGGCTCAACATCAGGGAATTTCCTTATAAACTGGCCCAATATCTTAGGAACGATGTATTCTCCAGGAATGGTGCTTGCCCCTAAGACTAAATGACCGCGAACAACGCCTTGTAGCTCGTCAATGGACTCACTTAAAACTCTATTCAATTTCAATATCTGCTTGGCATAGTTGTAGAATATTTTTCCAGCCTCAGTTAGCTGTACTCTAACGCCTGATCTATCAAGTAAGGTTTGCCCATATTCTTTTTCGATGGACTGGATTTGAAAACTTATGGCGGGCTGAGAGAGTTTAAGAGCCTTTGCCGCTTCAGAAAAACTCTTCTTTTCCACCACCGTTAGGAAGGTTTTGAAGTAACTGATGTTCATACCGATTCTTCCCACAAAATAGCTGAGGGGACATTATTCCCGCTCTCATTCTGAGTCCGCCTAAGGCGGGCGAAGAATCTCAATTCTAATGAGATCCTTCGTCACTTCGCCCTGAAACCAGATGGTACAGGGCTTCGCTCCTCAGGATGAAGGTGGATTTATGACCCACCTTCAAATAGCTTGTATTATTAAAATTCTTTATAATTATTTAAAATCCTTCAATGGTTTTTGGAAGGAAAGGATAGATTTTTATTGAATCTAGGCAAAGAGGGATTGAACGAGGGGAAGGAATCATATGTCAGAGGAATATGTGGTTATCTTTCATTCCACACATCACGCCCTGCGGGCGGAGAAGATTTTGAAGGGAAGTAAACTCGAAGCCAAGATGATACCCCTTCCTCGAAAATTCTCAGCCGAATGTGGATTGGCGCTAAAGATAAGTGGCGAAATAAAATCCCTTACGGAGGATATTCTCTCCTCTCGTGGGGTGGAATATAAGGGCATCTACGAGTTGGATTAAAAAGCTGAATTAAAGGGTTATTTGTGCTATGTTTTTAATGAAAAAGAAGAGAATATGAAATTGTGGCTTTGACAAAGTGGAGTTAACTCTCTTTTCCCACTTGTTAGGATATGTTATGGGACGGGAGGAGAGATGATCAAAATAGTACCCATTGAAATAGGCGATGTAGTAAAGATGAAGAAATCCCATCCTTGCGGGTCAAATGAGTGGGAAGTGACGAAATTGGGAATGGACATCGGGCTCAAGTGCCTCGGCTGTGGGAGGAAAGTGCGACTCATGCGCTCGAAGTTCGATCGCAGGTTTAGAGGTTATATCAGAAGAGTGAGGGAAGAGGGTTAAGATGCAGGTCGGTATCGTGGGACTTCCCAATGCGGGAAAAACTACTCTATTCAATGCTCTGACCAAGGCGGGAGCCGAGGTGGCGGATTACCTGTTTACAACCACCTCTAAAAATGTGGGTATCGCCGAGGTTCCTGATGAGAGGTTGCACAAGATAGCGGATATCGTCAAGCCCCAAAGGATAATTCCTGCGACCATAAAATTTGTGGACGTCGCTGGATTGGTTCGGGGAGCCAGCAAGGGTGAGGGCTTGGGCAATCAATTCTTAAGTTATATTCGAGAGGCCGATGTCTTAGTTCACGTGGTGAGATGTTTTAAGGATGAGAATATCGCCCACGTGGATGGAGAGCTCTACCCCATCGTGGATATAGAAACCGTTGATTTGGAACTTATACTAGCTGATCTCGAAATCGTGGAAAGACAGATTGGGCGAGTGGCCAAACATGTAAAGGCTGGGGAGAGGAAATACAGGGAAGAAATGGAGGTACTGGAGAGGGTAAAGGATGCTTTGCAGAGGGGTATTCCCGTGCGAAACGTTGATTTGATCCTGGAAAGGAGACGGATTTTATCTTCCCTTAATCTACTCACCGCCAAGCCAATTATTTACGTGGCCAACATTTCTGAGGAAGCAATACCTGGCGAAGGGGATCTATTGGCGAGACAGGTTCTTGACCAGGCTCGATCTGAGGGGGTGGAAGCCGTCGTCATCCCCGCGAAGCTCGAAGCCGAGGTCGCCGAGCTCCCCAGCGATGAGGCTAAGACCTTTCGAGAGGAAATGGGACTCGATAAATCCGATCTCGGTAGGTTGATACGCGTATGTTATGAGCTTTTAGGTTTGATCACTTTCTTCACAACCGCCTCGAATGAATGTCGTGCCTGGACGGTGAAGAGAGGCACAAAAGCTCCTCAGGCAGCTGGGAAGGTCCATACCGATATGGAGAAAGGTTTTATAAAAGCAGAGGTTGTATCCTCTGAGGATTTGGCGAGGGATGGGTCCCTCCATGCCGCTCGTGAGCATGGGCACCTTCTTTTAGAGGGAAGGGAGTACGAAGTCCGTGACGGCGACATAATTTATTTTAAGTTCGCGGTGTAAAATTTTGCTTCAGAACACCCCGTGCAATTGCAAATATCTTCCTTGCTCTAGAGTTCTGCCATTGCTATAATGTTTGGGGTTTAACCCTGCCCAAAAATAGTCAAGAGTCATAGGTAAAAAGCGTTACTGTTTCTTCAGAGCGAAGGAGGTGGATGATTGAGGGATTATGAGATAATGCTCATTCTCGATCCTACACTGGAAAAGGAAGCGATAGAAAAAATTATCAAGAAGCTTGAAAATCTCATAAAAAAGCATAAAGGGAAAGTTGAGCAGGCAGATAAGTGGGGCAGACGCAAATTAGTCTATCCCATTCTCGAACAAGTTGAGGGATATTATCTGGTAATTAAGTTTAAGGGAATACCCGAGACCATAGCCGAGCTTCATAGAGTTTCCAAGCTCACCGATGAGGTTATGAGATACATAATCGTTCGTGGGGCTAAGACCTAAAAGATTTGGGGGGATCGAACTTGACCAATCTAAACAGGGTAATTTTAATTGGAAGGCTAACGAAGGATCCGGAACTCAGATTCACACCCAATGGAACTTCTGTGGCCAATTTCCGTATGGCCGTGAACAGGCGCTGGACCAATAGAGAGGGAGAGCGGATGGACAGCACGGATTTCTTCAACGTTGTGGTCTGGGGGAGATTGGCTGAACTATGTAGTGAGCACATAAGCAAGGGAAGCCCAGTGGCGGTGGAGGGAAGACTTCAGACAAGGTCCTGGGAGACGGAGGAGGGTCAGAGGAGATCGACCGTTGAAATAGTCGCGGAGAATGTGCAGTTTCTGGGTCGTCTCGGACCTCGTGAAAAAGAGGATGTCGAAGCCATTGAATCTCCCCCTGAGGGAGAATCCATAACTCAGGAGGAAGTTGGAGACGATATCCCCTTTTAATGAAGTATGAAGTTTCAAATTCTAAGCACAAAGCACCAAATTCTAAACAATATTAAATGACCAAACATGTCCTGAGCAAAGTCGAAGGAATCCAAAGGTTCAAAACAAAATGAAATAGGGTTTAGGATTTCAAAAATTTGGATTTTGAATTTGTTTAGGATTTAGGATTA
>DDKQ01000100.1 GCA_002339355.1 Candidatus Subteraquimicrobium carltonvillense
TTTCGTCCAAGTTCACATGCCATATTCATGAGCTTGCCAACACCAGATGGATCCAATATTTCAAAGGGATTGTACGGGAGAATCCCCTCCTCCAAATACCTCGCCATGAACTTACCCTCAGCGTCGTCCCGACTAAAGCCAAAGACGGTCTGGGTAAGATCATTGGTACCAAAGGAGAAGAAATCGGCATATTTGGCGATTTCATCTGCAGTCACAGCAGCTCGAGGAACCTCGATCATGGTCCCTACAGCATATGGTATATCCACACCCGAAGATCCAAGAATCTCATTGGCAATCTCCTCAACTTTTTCCCTCAAAACCCTGAGCTCACCAGCGTGAGCAACTAAGGGAATCATCACCTCAGCCTTTGGAGTTATCCCCTTTCTGGCCACGTTGCAAGCGGCTTCGAATATGGCTCGAATCTGCATCTCGTAAATTTCGGGATAGACCAGACCCAACCTGCAACCACGCAGTCCAAGCATGGGATTGACCTCCACCTGAGCTCGCACCTTGTGAAGCAATTTTTCCTTCTCTCGTATCACCTCATCCGGTGCCTTCTTGTATTTCAACTCCATTAGTTGTACCTGTAGCTCCGTTAGATTTGGTAGAAACTCATGGAGGGGAGGGTCTAAAAGTCTGATGGTCACGGGCAGGTCCTTCATAACCTTGAAAATTTCCTCGAAATCCCTCCTCTGCATGGGAAGCAATTTTTTCAAAGCTTTCTTGCGTTCTTCAACGGTGTCGGCGAGGATCATCTGCCGAACTAAGGGCAATCTGTCCTCGGCAAAGAACATGTGCTCAGTTCGACATAGTCCGATACCCTCCGCACCGAACTCCAGGGCTTTCCTGGCATCACTGGGCAAATCGGCGTTTGCTCTCACGCCCAATCTGCGCCTTTTATCCGCCCAACCGAGAATCTTTTTCAGATCCTCGCTTATCTCCGGGGGAATGAGGGGAACGCTTCCCAAAATGACTCGACCCGTTCCCCCGTCGATGGTAATTACATCTCCCTCTCTTAAGATCTCGTCGTCCACCTTGAACAGGCGGTTCTCGTAGTCGATGTTCACATCCTCGCAGCCACAAACGCAGGGTTTACCCATACCCCGAGCTACAACAGCAGCATGACTGGTAAGCCCACCGTGACTTGTGAGAACCCCTTGAGCTGCAATGATGCCATGGACATCATCAGGGGTAGTCTCCCAACGAGTCAGGATAACCCTTTCCCCAGTACTCCCCAGCTTTTCTGCCTTATCGGCATCGAAGACAACCTTGCCCGTGGCCGCTCCCGGTGAAGCGGGCAGTCCCTTAGCTAAGACTTCCACCTTGGCTTTTGGATCAAGCCTGGGATGGAGAAGCTGGTCTAATTGATAGGGATCGATCCTGGATATAGCTTCCTCCTCGCTGATGAGTCCCTCCTCCATCATATCCACGGCGATCTTTATGGCAGCCGAGGCTGTTCGCTTTCCCGTTCGGGTCTGGAGCATATAAAGTTTGCCCTTCTCTATGGTGAATTCGATATCTTGCACATCTCTATAATGCTCCTCGAGGGACTCCGCCACTCTTCCCAGGAACTCATAATTCTCGGGCATTTCTTCCCTAAGCTCGGCTATGGACTGAGGAGTCCTTATTCCAGCCACTACATCCTCACCCTGAGCATTGGTCAGATATTCGCCATAGAGCTTCCTCTCTCCCGTGGACGGATCCCGGGTAAAGGCTACTCCCGTAGCTGAATCACTCCCCATATTGCCGAAGACCATGGTCTGGATGTTAACCGCAGTACCCAGGTTATCGGGGATATTGTGAGCCTTTCTGTAAACTATGGCTCTCGGATTATTCCAAGATTCGAATACTGCAGCGATGGCTTTATCCAGCTGCTCTAGAGGTTCCGAGGGGAATTCCTTCTCAGTTTCCTCCCTTATGATTCCCTTGAATGTCCCAACGAGCTCCTTTAAATCCGCCGCCGTGAGCTCCGTATCCGATTTGACACCTCTTCTCTCCTTAAGACTGGCCATCGCCTGTTCAAATTTGTCACCATCGACCTTTAAAACCACATTCCCAAACATTTGGATGAAACGGCGGTAAGCATCGCAGGCAAATCTTTCATCGTCCGTGAGGCGGATGAGCCCCTTGACCGTGACATCGTTTAGGCCCAAGTTGAGCACGGTATCCATCATACCAGGCATCGAAAAAGCAGCTCCAGAGCGAACGGAGACGAGAAGAGGATTTTCTGGATCACCGAACTTCTTTTCGGTTCTTTCCTCAAGAGACTTAAGATGTGCTAAAATCTCCTCTTTCAAACCAGGAGGAAAAGACCCAGTCTTTGAATACTTCCGGCAGGCCTCAGTGGAAATTACAAATCCTGGAGGTACGGATAGACCAAGGTTCGTCATCTCGCAAAGGTTTGCCCCCTTCCCCCCCAAAAGAAATTTCATCTTTGCGTTGCCTTCTTCAAAATCGTAAACGTATTTTAGGGTAACCTTTGCCTCAGTTATCTCTGTCCCCCCAAGAATTTCTTTCTCCTCCATGGGCACCTCCCTAGTTCACCGTTCATGGTCCACAATCATAGTTCAATTTTATACTTTATTATGCCATAGACATAATCCCAGAAAGTAAGTTGTAAATCCTACATTCGAAATCCTAAATCCTAAACAAATTCAAAATCCAAATTTCTGAAATCCTAAACACTCTTCTAAATCACATCTTCATTTCGTTTTGATCTTTGAATTCCTTCGACTTTGCTCAGGACATGTTTGGTCATTTGATATTGTTTAGAATTTGGTGCTTTGTGCTTAGAATTTAAAACATTCCTTTGCTTAAGAACTGTTTGGCAAAAGGAGCTTCATCTGCCGTA
>DDKQ01000062.1 GCA_002339355.1 Candidatus Subteraquimicrobium carltonvillense
GATAGATTTTGCCCTGATTTTGCTGGATATGACCCAGCAATTTGATGTAGATACCCTGGCTTTTGTCGTCTGCCTGGCGGAACTCAAGAAACCTTTCCTCATCGTCGTAGACGATTTCGATGCTTCTGGCTTTGAAGAATTCCATGAGCGAATCAAACAATTTTTGGAAATATCACCGACGAGGATCGTCTCCATATCCATCAAAAGGGGTCTAGGGATACGAACCTTGATACAGAAGATTCTGGATCGATGCAAAAAAGAAATCGCCCTGGCATCAAGACTGCCTTCCTTCAGAGAAGCAGCTATAGAGAAGGTGGTCAGGGAAACGGCCGCAAGAAATGCCCTCATTGGAGGGATAACCATACTCCCGGGCTCCGATATGCCCATCCTCACCGCAAATCAGATAAGGATGGTCCTCAAAATCGCGGCCATTCATGGTGAGAAACTCACATTGGCTCGATGTAAGGAGCTGCTGGCGGTTGTGGGGGCGGGATTCACCTTTAGGGCTCTGGCTCGACAACTCCTCGGTCTCCTACCAGGTCCGGGATGGATAATCAAGGGCGGAGTGGCCTACGGAGGCACGGTGGCATTGGGGAGGCTAGCAAAGAAATATTTCGAAGGTGATCGTGGGTGAAAAGTGATTCGCTGGAGAAGATACTCCCGCTGGTTCAAAGGCCCGCAAGATATATAGATGGCGAATGGAATGCAGTGCACAAACCACACCATGAGGTCAATCTCAAGATCGCACTAATCTATCCCGACACCTATGAGGTAGGTCTGCCCAACCTGGGTCTACAAATCCTTTACGAGATTTTAAATGACAGAGAAGATGTGGTCGCAGAAAGAGCTTATGCTCCTTGGATAGACATGGAAAGGGTCATGAGAGAAAGGAGGATTCCCCTCTTTGCCCTTGAATCTGGCACATCTCTAATTTCCTTCGATATCCTGGGTTTCTCCCTTCAATATGAGATGACCTACACGAACATCCTCAATGCCCTCGATTTGGCGGGAATTCCCCTTTACGCAACCGATCGTGATGAAAGATATCCTCTGGTCATTGCGGGAGGTCCTTGTGCCTTCAACCCGGAACCTCTTGCTCCCTTCTTCGACCTGTTCGTGATCGGGGATGGCGAGGAGGTCATCCTTGAGCTTGTGGAGGAATATAAGAAAGGTCGAAGGTCGAAGGTCGAAGGTCGAAAGGGACAGTTGGCAGAGCGCAGGGAACTTTTGAAAAGATTGGCGGGACTCCAGGGAATTTATGTTCCCCGGTTTTATGATGTGGAATACTACCCCTCTGGTCGGGTCAAAAAAATCCAACCCAACTGTAAAGGCATCTCCCCAAAGGTCTCAAAGCGAACGGTCAAGGATGTAAACGATGTAAAATTTCCCATGCACCTCTTAGTCCCTTATGTGGATGTGGTCCACGATAGATGCTCCCTGGAGGTGATGAGGGGCTGCACCAGGGGATGCCGCTTCTGCCAGGCGGGCATAATCTACCGACCGGTGAGGGAGCGTTCACATAAACTCATCCTCAAGGCGGTAAATGTTTTGCTGCGGGAGACGGGTTATGAGGAGATATCCTTGGTCTCCCTAAGCTCCAGCGACTATAGTCTCATCCAACCGCTTTTACGGAAGCTCATGGACGACCACTCACAAAAGGGAATCTCCATCTCCCTCCCCTCCCTTCGGTTGGATACCTTCTCCGTGGAACTGGCAAGTCAGATTCAAAGGGTAAAGAAGACGGGACTCACATTCGCCCCTGAGGCGGGAACCCAACGCCTCCGGGATGCGATAAATAAGTGCCTAACCGAGGAAGATCTCTTAGCCACCGTGAAAGATGTCTTTGAATCGGGCTGGAGGAAGTTAAAACTCTATTTCATGATAGGTCTGCCCACGGAAACCCAAGAGGATCTTCAAGGAATTGTCGATCTCACCCACAAGATAGTGGACATCGGGCTTTCCATCAATCCCAAAAGGGAAAGGAATAAAGTTAGAGTTACCTTGAGCGTAGCCTCCTTCGTTCCAAAATCGCACACGCCCTTTCAATGGGTTGCCCAGAATCCCCTCCCCGAACTCGAGAAAAAGATCGAATTCTTAAGGAAAAACCTCCAAGGCAGATACACCTCTTTGAAATGGCAGGATCCCAAATTGAGTGTTCTGGAGGCCGCTTTGGCCAGAGGTGATAGAAGATTATCCAAGGTCATCGAAAGGGCCTTTAAGATAGGCTGCAGATTTGATGCCTGGACCGAGCAATTCAACTTCGATAAATGGCTAAAAGCCTTTGAAGAGAGTGGTGTCTCCCTCGATTTTTACGCCTATAGAGAGCGCTCCCGTGACGAGGTCTTTTCGTGGGATCACATAAATTCCGGGGTGAACAAGGAATACCTATGGAATGAATACCAAAGGGCCTTGAGTCAAACTCCAACCGAGGATTGCCGAACAGGTCCATGCTCCGAATGCGGAGTTTGCCAAACATTCAAGCTAAAACCGGTGCTCGAAAGGGAGAAATTATGCACCTCGCACAGAGAAGAAATCAAGAAATAGGAGCACTCATCCTATCCTTTTTCCTGGTGCTCGCGGGTTTCACCTCGGTTCTCGTCTCTTGCGGAGCCGCCCCTCGAGAGGGGTTTACATTCGCTGGCACTCTAACCTTCATCTTCGTTGCCATCCACCTGTCCGCGAGGAAATTGGTGCCCTTTGCCGATCCTATCCTTATTCCCATCATGGCGCTGTTGACCTTCACTGGGGTGACCATGATTTATAGATTAAAGCCTGGACTTGCTAGCTTCCAATGCCTTTGGGTTTTGCTTTGCGCATTCGTCTTAATTAGCCTCCTCATTCTCCTCAAAGATTACAAATCGCTCGAAAATTACAAGTACTCCTGCGCTCTGTTGGGGCTAATGTTGCTCCTCTCCCCAATCTTCTTCGGATATGAGAGATATGGAGCCCGACTATGGCTTAAATTCGGTTCCCTATCCTTCCAACCTTCAGAAATAGCCAAGATACTTTTGGTCATCTTCTTTGCGGCTTATCTCGAGGAGAAAAGAGAGCTACTCTCGACGGGCGCCCGTCGATTTCTTCGAATGAATGTACCCGGATTCAGACATTTCGGTCCTCTGCTCATCATGTGGATAATCTCCTTGAGTATCTTGGTCTTTCGAGAAGGATTTGGGCTCATCCCTTCTATTCTTTGGGTTATTCTTAAGCATGCTTTATGCGGCCACGGGAAGAAAAGCCTATGTCTTGGTGGGCATACTGCTATTCATGTTGGGTGCAACGAGCTGTTACTACCTCTTCGGCCACGTGCAGACGAGGATAGATATCTGGCTCAATCCCTGGAAAGATGTAGGGGGAAAGGGTTACCAGATAGTCCAGTCTCTCTTCGCCATCGCCAGTGGTGGAGTCTTCGGCTCTGGATTGGGATTGGGTTTTCCCACTCGCATCCCCGCAGTCCACACCGATTTCATCTTCTCTGCCCTCTGTGAGGAGTTGGGACTTGCAGGGAGGATTCGGGATTATCCTGGCTTACCTCCTGTTCATCCACAGAGGATTTAAGATCGCTTTAACCTGTGAGGATGAATTCGGTAAGCTCCTGGCGGCGGGGTTAACACTGGTTCTTGCCCTTCAGACCTTCGTGATCATCGGAGGGGTAACGAGACTCATCCCCCTAACGGGGGTTACCCTTCCCTTCGTAAGCTACGGGGGGAGCTCCATCCTCTCAAACTTCATCTTGGTGGGACTGCTCCTCTCCATCTCCAACGAATCCAGTCGAGGGAAGAGATATGAATAAATACATTCGCCACCTCATCTTGCTTTTCTCATTGGCTTTCATAGTTCTATGTATGAACCTCACCTATCTCCAGGTCTTTGCGGCTCAGAGGATAGCCTCCCATCCCAGAAACATCCGGGGGATGGAAAGGGAGCTAACAATTGCCAGGGGAGCAATTTTGAGCTCAGACGGTCAAGTCCTGGCGGAGAGCAAAAAGGCCCGCGTGAATCGAAGATATCAACGCATCTATCCCCAGGGAAAAATCTTCGCCTCGTTAACCGGGTATTACAGCCTGCGTTACGGAAGGAGCGGTTTGGAGGCAGCCTTCAACGACCATCTCTTGGGTAAGAGGGAAATTTCCTCCTTCCAGGATTATCTTAAGCTACTGATGAAGGAGGAAAAAGCGGGACATACGCTGATCTTGACCATCGATTCTCGCCTTCAGAAGGTGACCGCCAAAGCCATGGGTGACCAAAGGGGAGCGGCGGTCGTCTTAAATCCAAAAACAGGTGAGATCCTAGCAATGGTCTCAAATCCCTCATACGATCCAAACCCTCTGGCCAGCCTAAATATTGAGAGGGAAAACAAAGCCTGGAACGAACTCATTCAAGACGAGGCAAAGCCCCTCCTCAATCGAGCTCTGCAGGAGTGGTACCCCCCAGGTTCGGCTTTTAAGCTCGTCACAGCCTCCGCGGCTCTTGAAACGGGACTGGTCGAACCATCAACCCAGTTTACGTGCACGGGTAGACTCACGCTTCCCTTGACCAGACACACCCTGCGCGACTTTGGTGGGAAATCTCATGGGAAGATCGACTTCGCCCACGCACTTGAGGTATCCTGTAATAATACCTTTGGGCAGATCGGCTTGAAGTTAGGAGCAAAAAAGCTGGTGAATTACGCCGAAGGATTTGGGATAAACCTCAAGGTTCCCTTCGAATTGCCGGTGGTAGAAAGCAAAATCCCTGAAGCTCATGAAATTGACCCGCCGGGGACGGCAATGAGCGCCATAGGTCAGAAGGATGTCCGCCTGACTCCTCTTCAAATGGCCTTGGTCGCTGGGAGCATCGCCAACCAAGGTGTGATCATGAGACCATATGTCGTCAAAGAGATCAGGGACTACAGCGGAAAGATTTTGCGGCGTTTCCACGGCGAGGAGTGGCTTCGACCGATATCACCAAAGACTGCATCGACCTTGACCGAGCTCATGAAGCAGGTCGTGGAATCGGGTACGGGAAGGGGAGCCGGACTTAAGGGCATCTCCGTGGCGGGTAAAACAGGGACGGCACAGGTGGCTAAGGGGGCACCTCACGCTTGGTTCGTTTGCTTCGCCCCAGCCGATGATCCGCAGATCGCCGTAGCGGTGATAGTTGAAAATGGAGGGAGTTTGGGCAGTGAGGCAACCGGCGGTCGAGTCGCTGCACCCATAGCAAAGCAGATCATATCCGCAGCCCTTAAGAATAAATATGATAGATAAATAAGGTAGACATAAATGCCTGAGGCAGCTCTTTTTGCCAAAAAACGGCCTTAAATTTAAATTCTAATTTCAAAATACTAAGCACAAAACAATATCAAAGTTCAAAACTTCGTTGTGAACTCAGTTGAACAATTCAAAGGACCAAAACGAAATGAAATATGATTGAATGTTTTGAAAATTTGGATTTAAGAATTTAGGATTTGTTTAGAATTTAGAATTTCGGATTTAGAATTTGCAAACTTGCTTTGGAATTATGTCCAGGGTATATACGGTATTTATTTTTATCAACGGAGAGTGATTATAGTGTTATCATTGAAACATAGAATTTGAACACCAAAGTAGAAACAGACCAAAGACCTTTCTCGAAAAGGCCGGATTTGCTGGGAGAGCCAGGAAATGAAGAAAGTATTCGGAGGACGATACGAGATCATCGAGAAGATTGGCAGCGGCGGGATGGCCGATGTGTACAAGGCTTATGATGGGGTACTCCACCGCACCGTTGCCTTAAAAGTCCTACACCCCCAATTCGCTCAGGAAGAAAACTTCGTGGCTCGCTTTCGAAGGGAAGCGCAAGCAGCGGCGGGCCTGAATCATCCCAACATCGTCAATGTCCATGATTGGGGAAGCGAAGACGGTACCTACTTCATCGTCATGGAGTACCTTGAGGGAAGGAGTCTCAAACAGATAATCACAGATAGAGGAGCTCTTCCCTTCGATATTGCCGTCGACATCGCCCGCCAGGTCTGCTCAGCACTCCGATTTGCCCACAAACACGATATAATCCACAGGGATATAAAGCCTCACAACATCATCATTACAACCGAGGGAGAGGTCAAGGTGACCGATTTTGGGATCGCTCAGGCGGGAACCTCCACCATGACCCAGACCGGAACCATCCTGGGAACAGCGCATTATATCTCCCCAGAGCAAGCGCATGGTGCCCCGGCCACCATAGCTTCAGATATCTACTCTCTTGGGATAGTTTTATTTGAGATGCTCACGGGCAGTGTCCCCTTCGAGGCAGAAAGCCCAGTTGCCATCGCCTTAAAACATGCCCACGAGTCGCCACCCTCCCCCCGAAGTATAAATTCCGATATTCCCGAGTCCCTCGAAGCCGTGGTATTGAAAGCGTTATCGAAACATCCCAGCGATCGCTACCAGTCCGCTCAGGAGATGCGAGAGGATTTGGCGCGATGTGCCCAGGGTTTGCCGGTCAAGGCAACCGTTACCCCATCTGAAGGGGAGACCATAGTGCTGCCCCGTCCCGTCTCTCCTCCCGTGGAAAAAGAAGTGCGTAGGAGGAGATGGATCGCCTGGGCTGTCTGGATATTGGCCATATTATTGGCATTTTCCCTCGCTGCAGCCTGGGGTTTTTATACCCTTGCGCCCAGAATCCCCGTTCCAGATATGGAGGGCAAAACCATCTCCCAGGCCAAACAAATATTGACGAGGGAGGGTCTCAAGTTGAAGGTCGCGGAGTGGAGGTATAGCGATACCATAGCTAACGGAGGCATAATCGATCAGTATCCCCGTCCCGGTCGGAAAGTAAGGGAGGGGGAGACCATTAAGGTAATCGCGAGCAAAGGTAAAAGACTAATCTCCGTGCCCGAAGTAGTGGGGCGCACGGAGGCTCAGGCAACCTATCTTCTGGCAAAAGCGGGTTTGGAAGTTGGCGAAATCCAGAGAAGACACCATAACAAGATACCCGAAGATAAGGTCATCGATCAGGATCCCAAGGGAGATAAAAAGGTGACCAAGGGCACGAAGGTAAACCTGGTGGTGAGTCTGGGGATAGAAGAAGTCGAAGTCCCCGATGTGATAAATAGAACACAGGAGGAAGCCGCTGTACTTATAAGTCAGGCAAGATTGAAAATGACAAAGACCGAAGAATCGAGCGATGAGGTTGAAAGGGGGAGGATAATAAGACAATCGCCCCAGCCCGGAAGCGAGGTCAAAAGGGGATCGGTGGTCAAAGTGGTGGTGAGCACCGGCCCGATGATGGTTACCGTTCCCGATGTGGTGGGAAAGGATGAAAGCATCGCTGAAAGCGAGTTGGAAAACCTCGGTTTTATAGTCCTGGTCAAAGAAGGCGTCTCCAGCCCAGAGGGTTGGGGTAAGGTGGTAGCTCAGAGTCCGAAAGGTGGTGAGCGGGCGAGAAAGGGATCGACGGTCACCATCTGGGTAGGAGAGGAACCAGCGGGGTAATTACTCCCAATAGTCGTTATGGTCTATGTCCCCATCCTCTCGCCAGTCTATGATATGCATGCATTCATGCTGAATTATATCAGAAAGTGAAGCACGGTGGTTTGGATCGACCCAAATCTCTCCCCTTTTATACCAGCAACATCCCTGCCAACCATTGGGGCAGGGTCGGATGTGCACCGTCGAACCTTGCAAAATGGGATATTTTGCGATTAACGAAGCAAGAATGCGATTCGCTTGAGCCTGTTTCATTGCGATGGGATCGGTGACTGTACTTTGAACTGTTCGCGCACTTGCCTTTTGTCCCGAAGCTTTGGGCCCCGTCTTCCCGATAATTTTGCTCGAAGTTTTGGTAATTTCCCGCTCTTTCGCTTCTTCCGCCGTTCGTGCCTCTTCTGCCCTTCGGGCCTCTTCAGCTTTTCTCGCCAGATATCTCTCCACCGCCAATTCCATATCGGTTTTATAGTTTCTTTCCCTGGGAGGCTCGAAGAATGAATTTACGAGCGGATTTTGGGATGGAGAGTCGAATTTTGATTCCAGATGCTGCCTGGGGTTGGCCAGGGCAAGACTCATCCCGGTTAAAAGAACAAGTGTTAAGAACAAGGTGAACGGTCTACTCTTTCTCAGTTTCCCCATTTTTGCACCTGGGGGGCGAAAAATCGTCCCCTTCAATTTCATCGACAGATGGGGCAAAAGCTTTAGGGGCATATGGGGTCAGTGCCCAAAATTTTGGAGCGGATTGGAAAGGCCAAATGATTTATAATGAAGAGGGCATAAAAGCTAGCTTTCAGAGGTGATTGGAGTGACCATCCTCAAATTCTATGGTGGAATTGGCGAGGTCGGGGGAAATAAAATTTTGCTCAAGGATCAAGACACGGAGATATTATTAGACTTCGGAAAGAATTTTGAACGGGAAAGGCAGTATTATGATGCACCTTACCTGGAGCCCAGGGAGGAAAGGCACCTTTTAGCCCTGGGAATTTTGCCACCCATCGAAGGTCTGTATAAGAAAGGTGAAGGATTGAGGGATACCGCAGGGATTCTCCTCTCCCACCCCCACATCGACCACATGGACTACATCCGATACATAAAAGACGAGATTCCCATTTATTGCGGAGAGACCACGAAGACCATCATCGTGACCAGAGAGTTCACTGGTCGGACGTCGTCAAGTGATTATTACATCGCCAATCTCACTGCGCAACGAGGAGAGAAGATTTTCAAGGATTTTAGGACCTTCAGAACGGGCGACGTCGTAAAAATAGGCTCCATCGAGATCGAACCGATTCACGTCGATCACTCCGTGCCGGGAGCCTATGGCTTCATAATCCGAACCAGTGGAGGCACCATCGTGTACACCGGTGATTTTCGACTTCACGGCACGGAGGCTGATATGAGCTTCCAGTTCATAGAAAAAGCGAAGGCTTCAAAACCCGATGCCTTGATCATCGAAGGGACCAATGTGGGTGAGGGGAAAGTTTCCTCTGAACAAGAAGTAAGGGATAAAACCATGGAAATCATAGTCCAGACGAAGGCCCTGGTCATAGCGAGCTTTTCTCCCGTGGACATCGATAGATTGAGAACCTTTTACGAGGTTGCAAAGGCAAATAGGAGAAAACTCGCCCTGTCCACGAAACAGGCATATCTCATCGAAGCCCTGGAAGAAGATAAGGGCTTATCCATCTTCAATTTAAGCGATCCGAATATCCTCATCTTCGCCAGACAGAAAAGGAAGCCGCAAACCTGGGAGAAAAGACTCCTGGAATCCTACCCAAACGTTGTTGAAAGTGCGGCTTTAAGCCAAGCTCAGGATGAAATAATCCTCTCGGCGACCTTTTACGATATGAATGAGATGTGCGACATCCGGCCAGAGGCGGGAACCGTTTTTATCCTCTCTCAGAGTGAACCCTTCAATGAGGAAATGGAGATCGATTTCAAAAAGCTCTTGAATTGGATGGAATACTACGGAATCCCCTTGTACAACATCCATGCTTCAGGGCACGCTGCACCTCTCGAGCTCAAGGAGACGATATCCCAAATAGCTCCGAAGAAGGTCTATCTCATCCACACCGAAAGACCGAAGCTTTATCAGCAGTTCATAAGGGATCTGAACATTAAGACCTTATGCCCCGAACCCGCCCAAGAATACCAAATTTAATCCCACCCGGAGCCACCCTGAGAGAAATAAATTTAAATCAGTAACAACTACCTTGCAATTCTCAAATTCTTAAGAATTCGAGAATATGCTGATAATGGCGATACTGAGCAATGGCATAAAAAAAGAGCCCAGAATTATCTCTGAGCCCTTAAGCCTTGTGGAGATGGCGGGAC
>DDKQ01000096.1:0-216 GCA_002339355.1 Candidatus Subteraquimicrobium carltonvillense
GACCATGGTGTTAACCATCTTGTCAATAATACTTTAATTAACGAAACTTAAGGTGATAGATTATGAGAGTGTTATTCATGGGAACTCCGCACTTTGCAATCTCCAGTCTCAAAGCTCTTCTCAAGCTGGTTATGGAATAGTTACCATTGTTACTCAGCCGGATCGCCCCAAGGGAAGGAGCTTGAAACCTACTCCACCTCCTCTGAAAGAATTTGC
>DDKQ01000096.1:253-2829 GCA_002339355.1 Candidatus Subteraquimicrobium carltonvillense
TTAGGATTTAGGATTTAGGATTTGAGCCACCTTTCTGGAATTATGTCTAGGGCATAATAATTGTATAGTAATGGTGTGCAATGTAGCGACGCTGTAGTGGTCGAGCTTGCTCGACTTAATTCTTGCTTAATTAATGAAATTTAGGGTGATAGATTATGAGAGTATTATTCATGGGAACTCCGTACTTCGCAATCCCCAGTCTCGAAGCTCTCCTCAAAGCTGGTTATGGAATAGTTACCGTTGTTACTCAGCCGGATCGTCCCAAGGGAAGAAGCTTGAAACCTACCCCACCTCCTCTGAAAGAATTTGCCCTCCGACACGGAATCCCCGTTTTTCAACCTGAGACCTTGAGAAGTGATGAAGTGCGAAGGGAAATTAGCTTGTTAAAGCCCGATATCATCGTGGTAGTGGCTTATGGGGAGATCATACCCAATTGGTTGATCGAGTTGCCCAGGTATGGTTGCGTCAATGTTCATGCCTCTCTTCTCCCTAGGTATAGGGGGGCTGCTCCCATCCAAAGGGCGATCCTTGATGGTTGCACGATGACGGGTATCACCACGATGCTCATGGATCAAGGTTTGGATACTGGGGACATCCTTTTGCAATCTGCCATTCCAATTTCCCCCGACGATACCTCGGGAAGCTTGGAGGATAAACTTTCCAAGCTAGGAGCGGAGTTACTCTTATCGACCATTGAAGGGTTATCGAAGGGAGCCATTACCCCCATTAAGCAAAATCACAAGAATGCAACCTATGCTCCCAAAATAGAAAAAGATGAAATGATAATAGACTGGGCTCTTCCCGCAGATGGAATAAGGAATCTCATTAGAGCTTTGAATCCTTCCCCAGGTGCTTTCACCTTTTATAAAGGTAAGAGGCTTAAAATTTGGTGGGCAGAAGTGATGCCAGATGCCAAATTTCAGATATCGATCCGTGAACCGGGAATGATCATCGATGTCGATGCCAACAAAGGTTTTATAGTTGCTTGTGGACGGGGCCAACTTCTCATGGTCGAAGTTCAACCAGAAGGCAGGAGAAGGATGATCGCTGCTGAATTCTGCAGGGGATATAGAGTAGAAGCTGGAGAGAAACTCGAGAGGCGAATTGCATGAAAACTGCGAGGGAAGTGGCTTTGGAGGCAATATGCAGGGTTCATGAGACTGGGAGTTATGCCAATCTCGTTCTCTCCAGACTTTTGGCGGAAAGTGATCTATCAAAGCGCGACAGAGCTCTAGTTACTGAACTCGTGTACGGAACCCTTAGAAATGAAGGCACTTTGGATTGGATTTTAACCCGCTTTTACCCGCCAAAGCCGAGCAAGATTCCAGAGAAAGCCTTGGATATCCTTAGGCTTGGTTGTTATCAAATTCTTTACCTCGATAAGATTCCCAATCATGCCTCCTGCAGCGAAACTGTCGAATTAGCCAAGAAATACTTTCACCCCGCGATGGGGGGTTTCGTCAATGCGATCCTGCGCAGGGTCATTCGAGGCAGGGAAAAACTTCCCTGGCCCGACCACCAAGATGACCCCATTGGGTATATCTCCTTTAAGCATTCCCACCCGCGCTGGATCGTAGAAATGTGGGTAAGGGATTTCGGTTTTGAGGAGACCGCTTTACTGTGCCAAGCAAATAATGTTCGCCCTCGAATGGTTATTCGAGTGAACACCCTCAAAATTTCCCCCTCAAATTTGGCTCGTCGCCTTGAAAGTGAAGGACTTAAAATTAGCTCAAGTTGGTTGCCCGAAGCCCTGATCATTGAGGATATGGGAAATGTAACCGAGCTCACAGAATTCAAAGAGGGGCTATTCTTATTACAGGATGAGAGTTCCATCTTGGTTGGTCATATAGTAGACCCCAAACCCGGGGAGGTTATTTTAGATACTTGTGCAGCCCCGGGAGGAAAGACCACTCACCTTGCTCAGTTAATGGGGAATGAGGGAAGGATAATTGCCGTGGACATCCATCAAAGTCGCTTAGGATTGGTTAGGGATAATTGCTCACGCTTAGGTATCAAAAACGTCCAAATCATTCAAGGTGATTCCACAAGGCTTGGAGAGATTGTGGAATCACCCGTGGATAGAGTCTTGGTGGATGCCCCTTGCTCGGGATTGGGTGTCTTAGCCAGGCGACCCGATGCTAGATGGCGGAAAACCCCTCAGCAGATTGATGAACTTTCCCTTCTACAATCGAGACTGTTGGATTCGGCTCCAAAATTTGTTAAAAGAAAGGGAGTTCTGGTGTATTCCGTGTGTACCATCTCGGAGAGGGAAAGTGAGCAGGTGGTGAAAGAATTCTTAAAAAAGCATCCTGAATTTTCCCTTGAGGATATCTCCTCTTTCTTTCCTCCCTCCTTAAGGGCTGAAATGCCTCTTAAATTCATTCAGCTCTTGCCCCATAGGCATGGAACCGATGGTTTATTTGTTTGTAGATTTAGAAAGGAGAGTTAGTATAAAATCCAGAACCCAGATAGACTATTAACGAGTTTGGTTTGCACATACATAGGGCTTCACAAAACTAAGCCCTTGATTTCACAGATTTCAAAACAAGATTACACAGATTAAACTACCTTGATAA
>DDKQ01000115.1 GCA_002339355.1 Candidatus Subteraquimicrobium carltonvillense
TTTCGTTGATAATTCTCAAAACTTACAGGTAAAACCTAGCATTTTTCAGATATTAGCAACAATCTATTAAACGGCGTCAAAAATTTTCTTTTTTCGAACATTTGTTCGTTATTTAACTATATTATATGTTCTCACCAATGTCAACAATTGGAATTGCCGTTTTGCAGGGATTTTGTCACCGAGGCGAACGAGTGTTTGAATTTATTTTTTCCCTGTGCTATACTATGGCTACACGCAGCAATGAATGGGAAATGCCCAGCGAAAGGAGGAACTTTTGAATGCAAGCGTTAACCAAGAGGCAGCAGCAAATTTTGGACTTTATCCTTAGCGAGATTCACAGGAAAGGCTATCCTCCATCTGTGCGAGAGATTGGCAAAGCGGTTGGGCTCTCATCGAGCTCTACGGTGCATAGTCACTTGGCTGCTCTTGAGGAGAAGGGTTATATCCGACGCGATCCCAGTAAACCTAGAGCATTAGAGGTGTTTGGTTTTCGGGAAACGGAGATAGGGGTACCAGCGAGTAAGGTTCGAAGCGTTCCCGTCGTGGGAAGAATCGCTGCCGGTATGCCCATTTTGGCTCAGGAAAATATCGAAGATATATTCCCTCTCCCTGCTGAGCTGGTGGACGAAAATACCTTCATTCTCAAGGTCAAGGGCGATAGCATGATTGAAGCTGGGATTTTCGATGGCGACTACCTTGTGGTGAGACAACAACCCATCGCTCAAAATGGCGATATAGTGGTAGCTTTAATTGAGGAAGAGGCCACGGTCAAGAGATTCTTCAAAGAAAGGGGTTACATCCGCCTTCAACCCGAAAATAGGACCATGGAACCGATCATCACTCAAGATGTGGTGATTTTGGGCAAAGCCGTTGCCCTCCTGCGCAGGTTATAATCGATTTGTGGCGAGAACAAAAAGGGCTGAATCGATAATTTTGAGGATTTATCCGATTTTGACGAGTTTTTTTATTTCTCTTAAGCTCCCTTGAGGTAACTCGGCAATGATTGAAGTTCCCCTCGATGTATGTCTTTCGGATATAACATTGCCGTGTTCATATATTTTCTGGATTAGTTCTCCCCTACTAAAGGGTATATGAAGTCGAACTCTAACCACGGCTTCAGTGGCTCTCTTTTCGATCTCCTCCAATAATTTATTAATCCCTTCACCCGTTAACGCTGAGATGAAGATGCCCTGGGGAAATCTCCTCTTTAACCTTTCTCTCTCAATTTGGCTGAGTTTATCCATTTTATTGAATAGATTAATTTTAGGCTTTTCAACAGCTTCAATCTCCTCAAGAACCCGCTCCACTGCTTTTATCTGCTCCTCCATTTGAGGATGACTGGCATCGATGATGTGCACGAGTAGATTTGCCTCTCGAACCCCATCTAAAGTTGAACGGAAAGCTGCTATCAATTGATGCGGCAACTTTTTGATGAAGCCCACTGTATCGGAGATCACGGCGAGTTGATTATTCGGTAGGATGAGTCGGCGGGTCGTCGAGTCCAGCGTGGCAAATAATTTATCCTCCACGAATACGCCAGCATTTGTCAAGGTATTTAGTAGAGTCGATTTTCCAGCGTTTGTATAGCCCACTATTGAGGTGCTGAAAATCGATGCCTTCTTACGCTTCTTCCGTTGCATGGCGCGGTTTTGCCTGAGGTGCTTGAGTTCCTTATTTAAATGCTGAATTCGATGCCTGATGCGACGACGGTCTACTTCGAGTTTGGTTTCTCCAGGTCCTCTGGTACCTATTCCACCACCGAGTCTCGAAAGCTCAATGCCCCTTCCTTTAATTCTTGGGAGGAGGTAAACAAGTTGAGCTAGCTCAACTTGTAGTTTACCTTCACTTGAATGAGCCCGTTGGGCGAAGATATCCAAAATGAGTGCAGTTCTGTCGATGACCTTCCGTTTTATTATATCCTCGAGGTTGTGTTGCTGGGATGAGGTTAAATCTTGATCGAAGACGATGAGATCCGCTTCGAGTTTGCATGCTAAATCCCGTATTTCTTCAGCCTTGCCCGGACCAATGAACGTTCGAATGTGAGGGGTTTCTCTCTCCTGAATAACTCGAACGACCACCTCTCCCCCGGCTGTGATGACCAGTTGTTCTAACTCATTTAAGGATTCTTCTAAATCCCAGGAGCTAAGGGAGGATAATTTTACTGCAACGAGTATGGCCCGTTCTTTTCTCCTGTCTACGATCTCCTCGATTTTTTATTTCCTCCTTATTTTAAGGCTTTTTCCATCCTCTCCAGCGCCTCTTTGAGGCGATCATCCTTTACCGTTAGCGAAATTCGAACATAACCCTCACCGGATGGACCATAAGCACTGCCAGGCGCAAGTACAACTCCGGCTTTCTCTAAAATAATTGTAGCAAACTCTGCTGAGGTTTGCCCATCTGGCACGGTGACCCAAATGTAGATGGTAGCTTTAGGTTTCGGCATCCCAACCCCGATCTTATTTAATGTATCGATGACCATATCGCGGCGTCGGGCATAGATCTGGCACATTTCCCTGATGCAACTCTGAGGTCCTTGAAGTGCTTCAATTCCGGCATATTGAATGGCGTTAAAGATACCCGAATCCACATTGGTTTTAACCTTTCCTAAAGCCTCTATCACTCGGGCATTTCCCGCAATCCACCCAATTCGCCATCCGGTCATGTTGTAGGTTTTTGATAGAGAATGAAATTCCACGCCGACGTCGATTGCTCCAGGGGTTTGCAGAAAACTGGGGGCGATGTATCCATCGAAAGTTATCTCCGAGTAAGGATTATCGTGGCATACCACTGTACCATGAGTTTTGGCGAAATCCACCACTTTTTCGAAGAACCCCTCTTTAACAATGGCGGATGTGGGATTATTTGGATAATTCAAGAACATGATCCGCGCTCTATTTGCAACATTTTTATCTATGGCGGAAAGATCCGGAATGAAATCATTTTCGGCCAGAAGGGGCATGAAATGGGGCACTCCCCCGGCAAGAATGGTGCCTGTATTATAAACGGGGTAACCAGGATCTGGAATCAAGGAAATATCTCCGGGATCAACCAAGGCCAAGAAGATATGGGCGATTCCCTCCTTTGAGCCGATCAAGGGAAGAATTTCCGTCTCCGGATCGAGATGCACTTTAAATCTCTTTTCGTACCATTCGGCTATGGCCCTTCTAAACTCGGGCATACCATAGTAGGAGGGATAGCGATGATTCGCGGGATTATGTGTCTCCTTACAGAGCTTATTGATTATATGAGTGGGAGTGGGTTCTATGGGATCTCCAATTCCCAGACTAATAACATCTATTCCTTGAGCTTTTTTCGCTTCAATTTTCTTATCGATCTGTGCAAATAGGTACGGAGGCAAATTTTCAATTCGTTTGGCCAATCTCAAGATGATAACCCCCTTCTTTACAGTACTTATTCCATGGATCCTGCTTCCTTGACCCGTCCTCTAAACTCTAAAAAAGGTGCTTTATATCTCAATGGTGCCGGTAAATACTTTTTCCACCGGACCCGCTAAGTATACATGATTATCTTTGGCCCACTCTATGTCAAGCTTACCCCCTGGGAGTTTGACCGTTACCTTTCTTTCGGTGAGTTCATTCTTTATGGCGGCTACCACAGCGGCACAGGCACCAGTTCCGCAGGCTAGGGTCTCTCCCGCCCCTCGTTCCCATACCCTCAGTTGGATTTGGCGAGAATTTGCAATCTGAGCGAACTCAACGTTAACTTTATTGGGAAATATCGGCAGGTTCTCTATTATAGGACCAAGTTTTTTTACGGGAGCCTCCACCACATCCTTGACGAAAATCACACAGTGGGGATTTCCAATAGAGAGGCAGGTCGCCTTGATGATTTCTTTTCCTACCCGTATTGGTTGATTGATGACCTCTTCGCCCTCGGTGATCATTGGAATCAGCTCTGGTTTAAATATGGGGAGACCCATGTCAACTTTTGCCCCCTCAACCCTTTTGGCTTTGAGAAACAGGAGCACTTCCCTGGGTCCGCTTAAGGTTTCAATAGTCATTGCCGTTTTAAGGGTGAGACGGCGATCATAAAGGTACTTAGCGAGGCATCGGATGCCATTTCCACACATTTCTGCTTGGGAGCCATCCGAGTTAAAAAAGAGCATAAAGAAATCCCCACCCTTGGCGGGTCGAACGAGTATCAAACCATCTGCTCCGATACCAAAGCGTCTGTCGCAGATTTTGGTAATAACTTGGGGTGAGAGATCGAGCTGACTTTTTAAATCTTCGATTATTATGAAATCATTGCCCAAACTATGATACTTGGCAAATCTTATTTTGGTCAGTATGAAACCCCCTTCTAAATTCCAAAATGGAATTCGAAAATCAAATTAAATGAATTCTTCTTCCCGGAGGATATCGAGGATCTCTGAAGCGATCTCCTCAACCGATTTACCGGATACATCCATCCACTTTATCCTGGGGTCCCGTCGAAACCAGGTGAGCTGCCTTTTTGCAAATTGCCGGGTTCTCTGTTTTATTCTTTCGACAGTCCCCTGCAGAGAACTTTTGCCCTCCAAATAATCGAATAATTCCTTGTATCCTAAAGCTTGACTAGAGGTTAATACTTCCTTATACCCCTTTAAAACAAGATCCTTTAATTCCTTAAATAAACCCTTTTCCATCATTTCGTCAACGCGCCTATCTATGTTCGCGTGAAGTTCCTTTCGTGGTAGATTGAGTCCAATGATCTTTACATCGTATATCGATTCCCTTTTCCCCCATTCTTTGTGATATTCCGAAAAGGACCTTCCCGTGAGTTTAATGACTTCCAGAGCTCTGATTATCCGCCTCGCATCGTGAGGATGAATTTTCTTGGCAGCTTGTGGATCTGAATTTTGAAGTTCTCTGTAAAGTCTTTCAAGACCTTCACTTTCTACACGCTTTTCGAGTTCGTGACGGATGGGAGATTTCATCATACCCCATGGAAATTCCAGCTTATCGATGACTGCCCTAATGTACAATCCTGAGCCGCCCACCAGGATGGGGAGTTTCCCCTTCCCGTGAATCTGCATTATTACCTCCCTCGCCATTCTTTGATATTCGGCTACGCTAAAATCTTCTTTGAGATCGACGATATCGATTAGATGATGTTTAATTTGTGCTCTATCCTCAAAGCTAGGTTTCGCGGTTCCGATATCCATATCCTTATAAACTTGCATCGAATCGGCCGAGATTATTTCTCCATTTATGCTTTTGGCCAAAATTATGGCGACTTTACTCTTACCCACAGCGGTGGGTCCGACTATCACGAGCAATTTTTCTTTTTTCATATTAAAAAATTCTACAGTAAATGGAAGTTTTCAGAAAGTATTTTGTTGGATTAACGGATTGGTGAAAGATTGATTTACCTATAGCGCGTAACCTTGAATCTGTAGAGTTTTACCGGCTCTTCCAGGGGAATGCCCGCCTTCTTCCGAGCGATAGCCACTTGTTCTTCTACGGTATTTACCCCCTCCAAATCCGGTAGGAGTAATCCAGTTCGGCCTTTTGACTCCACTATCACTCCATATTCCCTTGGATCCAAATAACTTTCATCCGGAATTTCCTCTGGTTCCTCTAAAATGTCCACGGAATAAACCAGGTCGGAAAGCTCTGATGGTTCAATGGGCCAAAATCGGGGGTCTCTCGTTGCGGAATGAATGGCATTTCTTATTATTTCGCAGGCCAGATTGGGTTGAGTTAGAGCGGTTGTACCGATGCAACCCCGTAGAGTCCCCTCTTTTTTAATGGAGACGAAGGCACCAGCTCGACGCTTATGCAGATAATCGGGGAGGTCTTCAGAGGGTTTTATTATTTTCCCTTCCCGAATGTATTTTTCAACGGCTTCTCTGGCGAGCCTGACCGGTGCACTCTCCTTCTCTCTGAGCTCTTTCCGCTCGGCGCATCTTATCTCGGTTAAAAATTTAAGAAAATCTCGATTTTCATCTCTCTCTAGGGGTCTAATGAGGGCTATGAGATAGCCAACTCCAAAGGGTCCTTCATAAGATAAGACCCGAGAATCGACTTGGTAGCCATTGAAGGCCCCCACCAGAGCGATGATGGATCTCAAACCACACTCACCGGCTTCTTCTATGAGAGATTTGTCGATGACTAGAAGATCCTTAAAAGCTGCTCGCTCAAGTAAATCTTTCACCAGGTGATCGAACTCTCTCCCTCGAGGACTGTATCCCCCAGGAGCTTCAGGGGTAAGTCTATGTGAAAGATCGCCGCTGGCAATGAAGGCGACCCTTCGATTTAACCTATCCGAAGCGTTCTGAATGGCGACCCCCAGGGAATAATGTTTATAATAGCTGAGGTATGAAATGGACAGTGAGACCAAGGGGATGTCCAATTCCCGCCTCAAGTAGTAGAGAGGCACCAGTATCCCATGATCCAATTCGGTTGAGAATTTGAATTCAAACCGCAGTTTCTTGCTCAATGTGAATGTTGGAATATTGAACGCCTGGGCCTCAGCCAAGATTTCCTCGACCAATTTAAGATCATTTCTTGCTTTGAAGCTTATGGAAGAGGCACCGAATTGGGTCAAGGAGCCCTCGAGTTCGGGATCAACTTTAATGGCTATGGCATCGGAAAAAGCGGGGCTATGGGGTGAAATAAATACCAGCGTTTCGGGTTGCATCTTGGCTATTTCACGGGTCAATTCCTTTATGCCTTTTACCGTAGCCTGAATTCGATTTAGATTTTCACGTCCAACTTCGGGGACGAGGATGGGTGGGTGAGGGACTACGCAACCAATTGCGACCGACATGGCTCTCTCCTTTTTAATTTATTGTGAATATCGTCCATCGACTGTTGACGAGCCATCTTTATGACCACTATGCATTTGCATTGGTAAGTGTCCCCACCAGGTACCATGTATGAGCCTCAGCGATGACTACATTGGCCATTTTGTTGATTAGTTCCCTTGGTCCTTGAAAGTTCACAACTTTGTTCGTTCTCGTCCTTCCGGTGAGAATATTCTTCTCTTTTTTGCTGGGACCTTCCACAAATATCTCTAAAGTTTTTCCCACCAATTTTCGATTCTGTTCCAAGCAGATTTGACTCTGAAGGGAAACGAGCTTTTTGAATCTCTCGATTTTTACTTCCTGCGGAACTTGAACTTCAATTTCCGCCGCCTGTGTTCCAGATCGGGGAGAATATATGAAGGTAAAAGCCTGATCAAATCGTGCTTTTTCCACTAGATCTAGGGTTTCTTGGAAATCCTCCTCCGTTTCTCCAGGGAAACCGACTATAATATCGGTAGTGATGCTACACTCCGGGGTGGTTTCTCGAACTTTCTGCACCATTTCCAAGTAACGATCTTTGGTATAGCCCCTGTTCATCAGCTTCAAAATCCTATCGGAACCAGCCTGTACGGGAAGGTGGAAATGCTCGCAAACCTTATCGCACTCGGCTACCGCCTTTATGATTTCACCGCTGAGATCTCGAGGGTGCGATGTGGTGAACCTTATCCTTTTAATGCCTTGAATCTTATCGAGTTCCCGTAGGAGGGTGGAAAATTGGCTTTTGCCATAGAGATCACGTCCATATGAATTAACGTTTTGACCAAGGAGGGTAATTTCTATTACTCCTTCTTGAGCAAGCTTTCGAACTTCAGAGTAGATATCCTGCATGGGTCGGCTGATTTCCCTTCCCCTAACATAAGGGACAATGCAATAAGAGCAAAAATTATTGCAGCCAATGGTGACGGTAATCCAGGCGAAATATTTATGCTCCCTCAGGCTTGGGAGTTCCGTTGGCAGAATCTTTGGCTCTTTCCATATTTCACATATCTTTGCTGAGTCTCCTCTCACCCGCCTGATTAAATTGGGAAGGCTGGAGAGGTTGTAGGTTCCAAAGACCAAATCCACGTGAGTGGCCCTTTCCTGGATTTCTCCTCCATCCTTTTGAGCCAGACAACCCCCTACAGCTATGATGAGATTGAGTTTCCTTCTCTTGAGGGATTTTAGGGCTCCCACTTGTCCATAGAGTCTATCCTCGGCGTGTTTGCGGACGCAGCAGGTGTTAAAGATAATGATATCGGCTTCTTCCGCACTCCTTGCGGGTTCATATCCTTCTTGAATCAGCATCCCCGCAATTCTTTCCGAATCATGCTTATTCATTTGACAACCAAAGGTTTTCACCAGGAACTTTTCTCGATCCAAGCCATCCACTCCCCAGGCTCGTTTATATTTTAGCACAAAGAGTCCTTCCCACTCGGGTAGGAAAATTTAAAATGCCAAAGATTAAAAATCAAAATTACAGACCAAAATTCAAAAATTATTTTAGGTGAATTTCAGGGGTTATTTTTTTGCAGGTCTTTTAATGTCTTGAGGTTTTCGACTACTTCATCGGGAACTCTTACGGAGCCCATGATAAGTCCCCGGGAGGATCCCAAGCCATGACAATCGGAACCTCCCGTGATCACGAGTCCATATTCTCGAGCCATTTTGCTATATTTCCTAACGTCATCTGGTGTGTGATTGCTGTGATAGACCTCTAAACCCTGTATCCCATATCTGATGAATTCTGGAATCTTTTCATCTACCTGAGAAAGACCGGGATGAGCTAGGATGGCGATTCCTCCTAGCCTTTTTATGAGTTTAATTACATCTTTCGGTGTATAAACATATTTCTCAATGTAGCAGGGGGCTTTGCGCCCAATATATCTTTCGAAAGCCTCTTCGATACTATCGATGCAACCTTGCTTTACCATAACTCTGGCTACGTGAGCTCGACCAACTGCACCCTTACCAGCTTCTTGTAAAACATCTTTGAGGGCAATTTCAAGACCCATTTCTTGCAGCCGCTCGACCATTTTCACCGCGCGTTCGTATCTCGCTTGACGCAACTTGCTGAGATGTTTGAGGAACCATTCCTGTTTGTAATCGATGAAATAGCCCAAAAAATGAATGTCCCGACCCTCTAGGTCGGAACTCAATTCAACAGCGGGAATTACTTCAATATCGAAATCTCCCGCTCTCCTTAAAGCTGGAACTATTCCATCTATACTATCGTGATCGGTGATGGCAATCGCCGTGAAGTCAAGCTTCACTGCAAATTTAACTAATTCTTCGGGGGAAAATGCACCATCCGAAGCTGTACTGTGAAGATGTAAATCAACGCCCATTGTTTTTTGTCGAGAAAATTGTGGGAAACATCACGGATAACTTCAGGTTTAGATCGAGTTTATCGGGGCTCGACTATGAGTTTAATAGCAGTTCGCTCTTCGCCATTGATTTCGATGTCGGTGAAGGCAGGAATACAAATTAGATCAAATCCACTGGGTGCTACAAAGCCTCGAGCTATTGCTATGGCCTTTACCGCTTGATTAAGAGCTCCTGCGCCAATTACTTGGATCTCCGCTCCTCCTTTCTCTCTGAGCACACCAGCTAAAGCACCTGCAACTGCATTTGGATTTGATTTAGATGAGACTTTAAGCACCTCCATTTTTCTTCCTCCTTGCATGGATATTACTGCGTAATCATTTAATTCGGTAAACGATGCCTTTATCCTTCAATTATTTTGGCTATTTTTAGTTTATTTTACCCCTCATCCTCCTCTTCGAGGACAAAAATGATTTTAATCTGGTTCTTTTCCCTCAAAATTTTGGGTTGTTCTTGTATTTTTAAGAAATACTTCCGTCCTATTTTTTCGAAACTTTCCATGACAGCTTTAACTAAAAAGTCTAGGTCCTCCTGACCTAGATACTTGGCATATTCTTTGGTCTCGATGGAAATTTCCCTTTGAGTAACGGAGCTAAATTCGTGGAATTGTTTAAAGTGGGACATCAGCGGTAACAAGGGTTTTATCTCAGCGTTAATGATCCTATGAGCATTCCGTTCGGAGATTTCAAATCCGTAATATTTTCTCGCGATTTCCAAAAGGGATGGTATGTCAATGGCACAACCGGTGTATTGCCAAAGCTTTAAGGAGGAATGCTCAAGGGAGTTTATGACATCGTGGTTTGGAGTATTGAAAATGCTTATCTCTTGTGGTGTATATAAATGATACATTGTGGATAAAATCTCTGAAGGTGAACCAAGATATATCTCGAGGTGAGGGTATTCTAAATTGAATTCAATTAGATGCCTAAGTACGTTATTAGGACCTGCGACGATGCGTGGTTTGCCTTGGCGGAAGTGAATTTTGGGAAAGGTTGATTGATCTTGGCGTTCTGGAAGCTTTCTGGTATCGACTTCGATCTTAAAAACGCTGCCCTTTTCCGAAAAAGATGAAACGACCTGAGCCCGCTCGACCGATAATTTAACGGAGTACAAGGCCATTCCTCGACCATGTACTCCATACTTATCTAAAACGATGTTTTCAAGCTTTGAGGTTACCCGAGGCTGAAAGATTTCATCATGAAGATGCGCGGGGATGCCACATCCATCATCAATGGTAGTGATTTTTCTTAAGTAATCCTCTTCCTTGTGGAAGGAAATGAATATCTTGGAGCAACCAGCATCCCGTGAATTCCTCAATAGTTCCACAATAACATCTTCAGCATAGCGGATATCATGCTTGGCCTGTCGTCGCTGAGCTTCACTTAAGTTTAGACGAACGAAGCCATTGCCCAAATCCTCTTCTACTTTGAGGTAGTGATCACCGATTAGATCTCCGACGAAATTTAAGAAATTATCCGAATTCTCGGGCATCTTATGGCCTCGCATTTAGTGGTCAAAATTAAAGGGTTTTATTTGGCATATTCCACGACGCGGCGCTCCCTTATCACCGTAACCTTTATTTGGCCAGGATACTCCAACTCCTCTTCGATTTTCTTGGCAATATCCCTTGCTAGAAGAGCTGATTTTGCATCGTCGATTTCTTCGGGTTTGACCATTATCCTGATTTCACGCCCAGCTTGCATGGCATAGGCCTTTTCTATGCCCCCGTAGCCCTCGGCGATGGCCTCGAGCTTTTCCAAACGTTTGATGTAGCTCTCTAGCGTTTCCCTTCGAGCTCCTGGGCGAGAAGCCGAGATAGCATCGGCGGATTGGACCAATACGGCTTCGATGGTTCGAGGTTCTACCTCCCCATGGTGAGCTTCGATGGCGTGACAAATCTCGGGCGATTCACGAAAGCGTTTTGCCAGCTCTGTTCCTATGATTGCATGTGGCCCTTCCACCTCGTGATCTATGGCTTTTCCAATATCATGCAAAAGACCAGCTCGCTTAGCTAGTTTGACATCGACATTCAATTCCGCAGCCATTATCCCTGCTAAATGTGCTACTTCCATTGAATGTTTGAGGACATTCTGTCCGTAGCTTGATCGAAATTTCAACCGCCCGAGTACTCTGATAAGCTCTGTGTGCAGCCCATGTACTCCAATTTCAAGAGCTGCTTGTTCTCCTTCCTCACGGATTTCGGTTTCCACTTCTTCGTGGGCTTTTTCGTACATCTCTTCGATTCGGGCTGGATGGATTCTCCCATCGGCGATGAGTTTCTCTAAGGTCAGGCGACCGATCTCACGTCTGACGGGATCGAAACTCGAAAGGATAACCGCCTCTGGTGTATCATCGATGATTAAATTAATTCCCGTGAGGGTCTCAAAAGCTCGAATGTTTCTCCCCTCTCGTCCGATGATTCTTCCCTTCATCTCATCGCTGGGCAGGGGGACCACGGAGACCGTGGTCTCAGCCACGTGGTCAGCGGCGCACCTTTGAATGGCCAAGGATATGATGTTTCGAGCTCTCTTCTCCGCCTCTTCTCGAGCTTTGGATTCGATATCGTGAATTATTTTTGCCGCATCGTGCCTGGCTTCTTCTCTTATCCTCTTCAAGAGTAACTCCTTTGCCTCATCGGCTGACATACCAGCTAACCGCTCAAGCATGTGTTTTTGTTCAGCATAGATGCTCTTTAATTCGCTCTCCAATTTTGCAAGCTCATTCTCACTTGCAACGAGAGCCTTTTCCCTTTTGTCCAGAGCTATGGCCCTGTTGTCCAGTATTTCCTCCTTTTGAGCTGATCTTTTCTCCAGCCGCTGAAACTCAGCCCGTTGT
>DDKQ01000034.1:0-1208 GCA_002339355.1 Candidatus Subteraquimicrobium carltonvillense
AACCAAAACTCCTTCCTTTTCAAGTAGATTTTTATTTGAGGCAACGATACAATTTCAAATAGATTTTAGGTGAGGCAATTCGCTCTCTTTATAATGTCTATACAAGTGGTATAATCACAGTATGTTTTGGCAATTGGTTTCTTCGTGAGATTGATAAAGAACTACGTGAAGAAGTTCGACGGAAATTGAACAAGTTGCCTAACGTCAACATTAAACCAAAGGAAGTTGAGATAGAGAAGTATCCAACTATTTCAGCAGTTAAGAGTCTGGCACACGAACACGATTTGATGATATTCAAAGAAGCAATGAAAGATTTTGTTTCGAAACTAGGGAGAATGTAAGAATGGGATGGTCAAGCTTGAATAATTTGACAAACCAGCTGGCTTTGCTTCATTGCAAATGAGAGAGAGGGGTCAGGTACACTTTCCACTACAGGGTAAAAATAGTGTGGCATCAAATCAATTTGGAGGGGAGAAAGGGCTGGTCTAAACTCGTCTGGAAAATCCAGAGGGCTATCCGTATTTAATATCAGAGACTGCAAGAATATGATGATTGTCATACGAAAATAGGCTTTACTTTTTAGTTGATTTTTCCTATAAGTGTGTAAAGATATAAGGGGCGGCTAGGCTCCGGTCCAAGTATCAGGTCTGAGGTTGAAAAAACCTGAGGTGTCAGGACAAAGTGCGTTGGCGCGATTTAATCCAGCTTGCTGGAGCACCTACCTCCTTGGGCAAGCCGCCCTTTTTGGATTAAATTCGGATTTAGAAATAGCTATTTTGGGAGGTCGAACAGTGGTAGCACACAAAAAGGGTCAAGGGGAAGAGCCTGATTTTATTCAGCAAAAAATCTTTCAAGCTCTCAAACATAGGGATTATCCTGAGCTTCCGCTAGAAGTAGTAAAGGTTACAAACGGCTATGTCATTGGGTATCGACGGCAACCTTTCGGGGATTGGGATCCTATCAAGGAGCCTTATTTGGAGGAATGTGCCAAGATTCAGTGCATCAAGAGTAGAAATATCTGGAAGCTTTATTGGATGAGAAGAGACTTAAAGTGGCACGGCTACGGTGAATACCCATCTTTAGAGGCAGCCCTAAAAGAGATTGATGAAGACCCTGATTGCTGTTTCTTCGGGTAAATAGTTGAAAAGAGCTCTCATTTTGTGGGAACATAAAAACGGTCTAAAACGGTGTCCGACACTAAGCAGCCT
>DDKQ01000034.1:1543-4668 GCA_002339355.1 Candidatus Subteraquimicrobium carltonvillense
CCTAAGTAGCCCGCTGAACTGGCAAAAGATAGACAACAACAACAATTTGAACAAGCTCTCTCATTGACCAAATCGTCTATAAACTCTTACCGCAGCACGCTTCTGACTGCTTTGAAGCCTTCATATTAAACATTTACTTATAAAAATCAAGCCAAATCTTCATCTCTCAAATCGCTCGTTCGCTTCCATTTTTGACAGCTAAGAAAGCAATTTTAACATTGAAACGAACACCTGTTCGTGATAATATATAATCAGATTTTTAAGAAGAGCGCTCGATCCAGTCTCTAATTTGGAAAGTGATCTTAGTGAAAAAATCAAAACTAAACGCGATATTGAAGGAAGAACTTGAGCACATTCCCAGAGGATATAGAGGGAGCGAACAAAATATTCTAAGAGCAGCCTATAATATAAGAAGACGCAATCTTGCTAGAGCTGAGAACAGTCCTGCAAAGCAATCTCTTAGAGCAGCAATTGCTGCTGTGAAAAGAGATAATCCTGAATTTATTCCGGAGTATAATAAGGAATTCTTCGATTAATTGGGCAATTTGCTCTCTATATAATTCGTACTAAATGTTGATATTTTTCTAATGCATATACTAGAACTTGTGCTTTTTTGTAATTATGGCATAATGAAAACTAGTGAACCCTGTCAGGAGCAAGATATGTTTCAAGAATTAAAAATTGTAGAAACATTCGATCAAAGTGGGGCTTTAGTATTATTTAGAGGGGATTGTCTTGATCTTCTTTCCCAAATACCTTCAGGATTCTTCAAGCTTATAGTTACCTCCCCACCTTACAATGTGGGTAAGCCTTACGAAAATCGCCTAGAGTTTGATAAGTACTTGCAGCAGCAGAAACAAGTAATAAAAGAGTGTGTGAGAGTATTAGCAGATGATGGAAGTATATGCTGGCAGGTAGGTAATTACGTTGATGATGGCGAAATTTTTCCTCTTGATACAGCTTTATATCCCATATTTAAATCCTTGGACTTAAAGCTTCGCAATAGAATTATTTGGCATTTTGGACATGGTCTTCATTGTTCGAGACGTTTTTCAGGAAGATATGAAACTATTATTTGGTTTACTAAAACTGATGAGTATATATTTAATCTCGATGATGTTCGAGTGCCTCAGAAATATCCTGGTAAGAAATATTTCAAGGGTCCCAAGAGAGGGAAATTTTCTTGTCACCCAAAAGGTAAGAATCCAAGTGATGTTTGGGAGATACCCAATGTGAAAAGCAATCATCCTGAAAAAACAATCCATCCCTGTCAGTTTCCGGTGGAGCTCATCGAACGACTGGTCTTAGCTTTCACCAATCATGGTGATTGGGTCTTTGATCCTTTTATGGGTGTAGGAACAACAGCCATTGCAGCAGTCTTGCATGATCGGAAAGCAGCAGGTGCTGAAATCATTGATGAGTATATGGATATTGCTCATGAACGAATTGAGAAACTTATGCGAGGAAAGCTGCGGATACGGCCCATGGGGAAACCAATCTATGATCCTAATGGATATAACAAGATGGATGATCAACCAGTATTGTTTAAAGATACTAGTAAAGTTGATTAGAACTGGAGGGTAATTTGAGGAAAATTTATGAATACTCTCACTTAGGTGGATTAGAAATATTAAGGCTTAGATATCCAGAAATAGAGAAAGAGATTGATGAGGTTATTGAAGAAGTAGGTACTCCAAAAAAGACAAAGGTGAGTAAAGAAAAAACAATGAAGGGAAGACTACTTTACTCACCTAAGGATATGAACACTAGGTTTAAAAGCGCTTTTCGAAGCAGAGGATATAAAGAGCTAAAAGACGAGTACGACATCAGCATTCCAAACTATCCCTTAACGATTAAAGGAGCATTCAAGCAAATTGACTTTGTTAAAGATAGAGTCCTGGTGGAAGTACAATTCGGGAAGTATCCTTTCATGTTTTATGATGTAGCCAAATTTCAGTATTTTTTCAACGAGAACAAAGCTGATGTGGGAGTGGAAATTGTTCCTTGCCAACCTCTTAAGAAACAAATGTCCACAGGCGTATCCTATGGAGAACAATTAGTATATGATATCGAGCGCCTCAAAAGACACTTCCCCAGCGTTCCAGTCAAAGTTATTTTAATTGACGTGTAGCATTAGAGTTACTGGTAGATCATAATTTTACTAAGTCCCAAAGCGGGCTATTAAAAATTTTGGTGTTTAAAAAGGAGGTTTAAATGGTAGAGATAGGAAGTAACACTTTTGTAAACTGTATCATCCCGATAGCTTTTGAGAACCGATATTTCATTTTGGAACAGGAGAACAACAAAGATATCTTCAGTGTTTTTACTCTCCATGAAGGGAAACCTATTTTCGAGATTTTCCGTAATCAGCCCCAAGGCAATCCAATAACCGAGGTCTCAAAAACCCCAGTGGGAATTATCACAGTGGGCGAGAAAGGTGAGGGTGGTTTTCTTTATAAAGTACGGCCTGCATATAATGGCAGTTCAATATTCGGAAGAATTAGAGGAGAAGAAATAGAAATTAAAATAACTGACAAAGCTATTTTTGTCGGTACCAATTCTTTTCAACGTAACGTGATCATTGGTTGTAATGTAGGTATTATTGTCAAAAAGGATGGTTCAATCGGAATGGGTGGTCCACTTCCGCCAGAAGTAAGATACCTTTTTACAAGAGGATAAATTTTAAAGTTCCTGAAATTTAACCTAGGTGTTCCTATTACCAGAATTTTAACCAAAAGTAGTAAATCTTATCTAATCTAACTTGTTGATATACTTTTCTAGCTGCTGTAACATCTCTATCAGAGAGTTCCAATTGTAACCCGTTAAGTCCACCAGATCAGATAGGGTAACGGTTACGTCAGCACCCAATGTTTATGCCTTCTGCCAATATTTTGCTAAGGGAATAAGCCAAAACACCTCAAAGAGTTAGCTACCTTCTCCATCATATAAATCACCAACTAACGCTTTAGTTGGTGGTAAAACCTGCCACATCAAACCAGGTGCAACCTGGTACAATTCTCAATTTCTAATAGAGAACTATTCGACTAGCTCCCAACTCTTGCCAAATCTCAAGCTAAAGCTTTAGCTCGAGACAAATCAAAATTGGTGCAATTTGGTGCAGTTCT
>DDKQ01000017.1:0-182 GCA_002339355.1 Candidatus Subteraquimicrobium carltonvillense
TTCAGAATTTACCATTATGCGTGATCATCTAAGGAGGTGTGAGCTGTACAAATTTTCTTATTTGGGAGGTTGACATCGTAGCTCAATTGAATTTAAATAAGGTAACGGTAACCTATTACCGTATTTTTAAGGCAAGCTTTGTTTGTTGTCAAACCTTAAGTGGACTATTAACGAGTTTGGTT
>DDKQ01000017.1:555-714 GCA_002339355.1 Candidatus Subteraquimicrobium carltonvillense
GACCATAGAGTTAACCCATCTTGTTAATAATACACTTTAATTTTTTGAAGGGTGAAAATCCATGGATCCAGAGGTCGAAAGGAAAATCGTCACGATTCTTAGGATATTGAGCAAGGAAAAGGAACCCCTTGGAGCAAGTTTAATCTCACGTCGCCTCCG
>DDKQ01000017.1:841-6356 GCA_002339355.1 Candidatus Subteraquimicrobium carltonvillense
CCCGTAGACGCGACAGCGTTCTTGGGGGGTGTTTTCGGAGCACTTCACCCCGACCATGGTGTTAACCCATCTTGTTAATAATACACCTCAATTTTTTGAAGGGTGAAAATCCATGGATCCAGAGGTTGAGAGGAAAATCGTCACGATTCTTAGGATATTGAGCACGGAAAAAGAACCCCTTGGAGCAAGTTTAATCTCACGTCGCCTCCGGGATTTTGGTATTAACCTAAGCGAAAGGGCGGTCAGGTACCACCTTAAGATCATGGATGAGAGGGGTTTAACCCAAGGGTTCGGAAAGCGGGGGCGTGTAATCACAAAAAAGGGTTTAACTGAATTGAGGGATGCACTGGTCTCCGATAAGGTTGGTTTGATAATTTCAAAAATAGACGCGCTTTCCTGCCGTACCACTTTAAATCCGGAGGAAAAAAGGGGGCGAATCATTTTAAACATTTCGTTTATACCGGAAAAAGATTTCCGTACTGCCCTAAGGGAAATGCGAGATATTTTCAAGATGAGGCTATGTATGAGTGATCTTGTGGCGGTGGCCTCCGGGGGAAAAGTTTTGGGAGATGTTGAAATCCCTCCAGGTAAAATTGGCTTCGGCACGGTGTGTAGCATCACTTTAAATGGAGTTTTAGTTAATGCGGGAATTCCCGTTTATTCTAAATTTGGCGGGATTTTGCAAATGGATGATTTCAAACCGATGAGATTTACAGAACTCATAACATACGAGGGTACCTCCTTAGATCCCTTGGAAATCTTCATAAAAAGTAAGATGACGAGCGTGAGGGAGGTAGCAAGAACTGGAACGGGAAAAATATTGGCCAGTTTCCGGGAAATCCCCGCAGTTGCTCTTGAGACTATGAGGAAGATGATCGAGAAATTAGAGGAAATAAATCTTCACGGTGTGCTCGCCGTGGGTGAGCCAAGTCAACCCGTTTTGGAGATGTCCGTCGGTGTAGATCGAGTGGGAATGGTCGTAGTTGGGGGATTAAATCCATTGGCTGCACTGGAAGAGATGGGCATTGAAACCCAAAGTAAAGCCATGAGTACGATGATAGATCTTGAGGAACTCAGGAGCTTCTGGGAACTTTAAATAACGCATAGTTTTTAAGGAGGTGAGTGAAAAGTTTTTATCCGGAAGGTAAATATCCCATGGGATATGAAAGGGGGTAAGAGATGTCTTTAAGTAGACCAAATGCAAGTGCTGCGACTGTGACCACGACCAGAGTTACACCTTCACCCACTTCTGGACTGTGTGTAACCTGTGTGGATGGTTGTCCGGGCTATTGCGAAGTGGGAAGATCCGCCGTTAGAGGGAGAGAAATTATCTACCCACACCCCTTTGGGAAAGTCATCGCTGGAGCGGAGAAAGATTATCCAGTTGATTTCTCTCACTTCAATATCCAGGGGAGCTGTGTCGGGGCTGCGGGTGTCGAGGCGGATCCGGATAAAGCCATCTTCCCTGCTGTGGATGTCTCCACCGAAATTGGCGCCCAGGGAAGAAAGATAAAGATGAAAGTCCCCTTCTTCACCGGTGCTCTGGGTTCCACCGAAGTAGCCAGGGTGAACTGGGAAGGCGCCGCCATCGCCGTTGCCATAAGTGGAGCCGTACTCATCTGTGGGGAGAATGTTTGTGGCATGGACCCCAATACTGAGTTCAAAAATGGGAAAGTGATAAGATCTCCAGAGCTCGAGAGAAGGGTAAAGATTTACAAGGAATGGTATGAGGGCTATGGGACCATGCTCGTTCAAGCAAATGTTGAGGATACTCGCCTTGGTGTCCCCGAGTATGTAATAGAGAAACTGGGAGTCGAGGGAATTGAGATAAAGTGGGGGCAAGGAGCTAAATCCATCGGTGGGGAGGTTAAGCTGCCTACTCTGGAAAGGGCTCTTGAGCTCAAGCAGAGAGGATATATCGTTATTCCCGACCCCGAAGATTCCGCGGTTCAAGAGGCTTATAAAGCGGGAGGAATACGAGAATTCGAGAGGCACTCCCGCCTGGGAATGGTGGATGAAGAGTTCTTTTTAAAGGAAGTGGAAAGGCTAAAGAATATGGGCGCTAAGTACGTTACCCTCAAAACGGGTGCCTATAGACCTGCGGATTTAGCCCGGGCAGTGAAATTCGCCTCCGAAGCCAAAGTAGATCTCCTAACCGTGGACGGTGCCGGTGGCGGAACCGGAATGAGTCCATGGGTGATGATGAACGAATGGGGAATCCCCACGGTTTATCTGGAGAGCCTTCTTTACAAATTCCTGAAGAGGCTGGAGGAGAAGGGAGCATTTGTCCCCAGCTGCGCCATAGCTGGGGGAATTGTCCTTGAGGATCAGATTTTTAAAGCCATTGCCTTGGGAGCTCCTTATATAAAGGCGGTGTGTATGGGTCGGGGTACCCTTACCGCGGCGATGGTGGGGAAGACCCAAGGACAGCTCCTCGAAGAAACGTATGGGAAAGGTAAGGAATATCAGGAAGCGCTCCTCCGCACCTTCATCGGGGCGGCGCAACTTAAGGAAAAATATGGAGAAGATTTCAAGAGGATACCACCGGCGGCAATAGCTGTCTATACCTACTATGACAGGATTGCCACTGGTCTTAGGCAGCTCATGGCCGGGGCTCGTAAATTCGCCCTCAACTTAATAGACCGAAATGACCTCGTCGCTCTAACGCGAGAAGCGGCGGAGGTTTCCGGGATCACTTATGTAATGGAATCGGATATGGAAGAGGCGGAAAGGATTTTGGAATAAAGGAGGAGATATGCTGAATTTAATATGCCCTCAACATTGCCCTTCACCCTTTTGCGAGACTGCCTGTCCTACGGACGCCATCACCATTTCAGCCAAGGATAAAAACGTTTATGTGGATACGGATAAATGCAATAGATGCGGAATTTGCCGAATGGTGTGTATGACCTTGAGCCGGGATAAATCCCTCGAAGGCAAAAGACCCTGGATTTCCGAGGATTGGGTTACACCGACATAGGATTTTTGCAAAATTGGAGTTATATAAATGAAAGAAGAGCTTTTGAGAAGAGTTTTGTCTTCCTATAAAGGAAGGAGAGGGGATCTCATTCCAATTTTGCAGGCGGTCCAGGCAAATTTTGGTCGCTTGCCCGAAGAAGCGATGCTTAAGATCGCAAGGTTTATTGGTATTCCTGAAAGCGAGGTCTATGCCGTAGCCACTTTTTATACTCAGTTCAGGCTCACACCTTTAGGTAGAAAACATGTTACGGCATGTCGAGGGACCGCCTGTCATATTCGTGGTGCACCTCAGATCCTTCAGGAGATAGAGAAAGCCGTTGGCATTAAGGAGGGGGAAGTAACGTCTGATCTGGAGTATTCTCTGGAAACCGTGGCTTGCATTGGCTGTTGCGCCTTAGCCCCATGCATCAGGATTAATAGGGATGTCCATGGTGAACTGACCCCAGAAAGGGTGGAAGAGCTTTTTCCCACCTCAAAACAATGTCACCCTGAGTGAAGCGAAGGGGGCTCTAGAGAGGCCTTGGAGATTCTTCGCTACGCTCAGAATGACGGAGAGCAAGGAATGTGAAGGAGAGCAGGATGTCCGATAGGAGATGCACGGTACTTATTTGCCAAGGAACGGGGTGTATATCGGGAGGAGCTGAACAAATCTTCTCTTCGCTGGAAAAAGAAGTGACGAGACTGAATTTAGAGGAAAGCGTTCAAATCAAACGCACCGGTTGTCATGGTTTCTGCCAACGGGGCCCTCTTGTTGTCATTGAGCCAGAGAGCATTTTCTACTCCAAAGTTAAACTGGATGATGTGCCCGACATCGTTCAATCTTTTTTACCAGGAGGAAAGCTTGTAGAGCGCCTCTTCTACCGTGATCCAGTTACCAGTAAACCCATACCTTACTATCGTGACGTTCCCTTTTACAGCAAGCAAGAGCGCACCGTGTTACGAAATTGTGGACATATCGACCCCGAGAATATTGGAGACTTCCTTGCCGTTGGTGGTTATGAGGCGCTGCGCAAGGCTCTTTTCGATATGACCCCTGAACAAGTCGTCGAGGAAGTGAAGCGCTCTGGGCTTCGAGGACTTGGTGGTGCCGGTTTTCCCACTGGGCAAAAATGGAAGGCTTGCCGTAGGGCAACTGGCGACGAGAAGTATGTAGTCTGCAATGGCGACGAGGGCGATCCGGGAGCATTTCAGGATCGCTCGGTTATAGAGGGAGACCCTCATTCAGTCTTGGAGGGGATGATTATTGCCGGCTATGCTATTGGCGCTAAAAAGGGCTTCGTTTACGTGCGAGCCGAATATCCCCTGGCTGTGGATCGTTTGAAAATCGCCATCACCCAAGCGAGAGAAGAGGGATTCCTAGGCAAGGATATATTGGGCGGCGGATTTGATTTCGATATAAAGATTTTTCAAGGTGCTGGGGCTTTTGTTTGTGGGGAGTCCACAGCCTTGGTTCTCTCCATCCAAGGCAAGAGGGGTATGCCTAAACCCTTGCCCCGTCCCCGCACCGCGGAGAGGGGATTATGGGATAAGCCAACCTTGCTCAACAACGTAAAAACCTTTGCCAACATCCCTCTCATCATCAATCGTGGCTGGAAATGGTTTGCCAGTAGGGGAACTGAAAAAAGCAAGGGCACTGCCATCTTTTCGCTCACGGGCAAGGTGGCTAATTGCGGTCTGATAGAAGTACCCATGGGAATCACCCTTCGGGAAATTATCCATGATATCGGAGGGGGAATTCCCGGGGGGAAGGCTTTTAAGGCTGTTCAAACCGGCGGACCCTCAGGTGGTTGCCTCCCAGCGAGTTTCTGGGATATGCCGGTTGATTTTGACTCGCTCATCACCGCGGGCTCAATGATGGGTTCTGGAGGTATGGTGGTGATGGACGAGGACACCTGTATGGTCGATGTGGCTCGCTACTTTCTCGACTTCACTCGGAGAGAATCCTGCGGTCAGTGCATTCCCTGCCGGCTTGGAACGGAGCAGATGTTTGAAATTTTGAATGATATCACCAAAGGGCAGGGCAGACCGGAGGACATCGATTTGCTTTTAGAGCTGAGCGAGGCAATAATACATGGTTCCCTTTGTGCTCTGGGCAAGACTGCTCCAAATCCGGTGCTCACTACGATTCGTTACTTTCGGGACGAATATGAAGCGCATATCGATGAAAAACGGTGTCCAGCCGGTGTGTGCAGTGAACTTACCTAAACAGTGGGTAGAAAGGCATTACAATTTCCTCCCCCTTGACGGGGGAGGATTAGGTGGGGGTGTTAAACCTGAGTAAAAATCTTATAAAGGCGGCTAGAAGCCTTAGAAAAGAATACACCGATACAGAAAGATTCTTGTGGAAGCACTTACGTAGAAGGCAATTGAATGGCTTAAAGTTCAGGCGACAACAGCCGATTGGCAAGTATATCGTAGATTTTGTTTGTTTTGAGAAACAGATTGTGGTAGAAGTCGATGGTGGACAACATCAAGAAAAAAGGGATAAAGATATTGAAAGGGACAGGTGGCTTCAAAATCAAGGCTTTAAGGTTCT
>DDKQ01000010.1 GCA_002339355.1 Candidatus Subteraquimicrobium carltonvillense
GATAGGCAGATTTTGGAGAGGGAAAGAAGGGTTCCCACCTATGGGCATATTTTGTCCACCGCCGAATGGGAGGCGCGCCTTGTAAGCGTAAAACTCGATCCAGCTGTAAGGAAGGTTCATTTAAGATTAAAACCACCTTCTTTGGATGATAGCTTAAGTGACCTGTCTCGGATCGAAAGGGAGCTTAGTGTGAAGCATCACATAAAGAACATCATCACTGATATTTCGGTTGCTCGGAAGCTACCCGATATCCTCAGGCAAAGCAATTGGGATATCACGGGGACCCTTTTGAATACGGGCTCCGAGATCATACTCACGCAGGTGGAACCGGGCGACACGACATCCCAGCATTATGGTGTAGCCATAGATGTGGGCACCACGAGCATCGTGGCACGTCTCATGGATCTCAACAAGGGTCATACCCTGGCTCAAAGTTCAGACTACAATGCTCAAATGACTTACGGGGAGGATGTGATAACCAGGATTATTTTCGCGATGAAGAAGAATGGATTAGTTAAATTACAATCCCTGGTTATCTCCACAATTAATGGATTGATCGAAAGATTGATAAAGAGAGCCAAGATAAAACCGGAGCATATAAGCGTCCTTGTAGCGGCCGGAAATACAACGATGACCCATCTCTTTCTGGGGCTCAACCCCAAATACATAAGAGAAGAGCCATACATCCCAGCTGCCACTTCTTTCCCCTGGGTGAAGTGTGAAGAATTGGGGATAGATGTCGTTCCCCAGGCCTATCTCCACTGTTCTCCCTGTGTAGCGAGTTATGTAGGTGGCGACATAACGGCTGGAATTCTTGCTTCAAATTTCTTGGAGGAGGATATACTCACATTGTATACGGATGTGGGGACCAATGGAGAAATGGTCTTGGGTTGCTCCGATTGGTTGCTTTCATGCTCATGTTCAGCTGGTCCCGCCTTTGAAGGTGGCGGCATTAAACACGGTATGCGAGCCACAAGAGGAGCCATAGAACAAATTCGCATTGATCCGGTGACCCTTGAACCAATGATAATAACGGTTGGTCTCACGAAACCATTGGGGATATGCGGTTCTGGTCTCATCGATGCCGTGGCTGAACTATTCCTGGCTGGGGTGATTAACCAAAAGGGAAAAATGAATTTGGAACTTGAGACCCCTCGTGTTCGAAAGGGAGTATACGGAGCTGAATACGTCTTGGCTTGGGCTAACGAAACGGCCACGGGTAAAAACATCGTGATTAGCGAGGCCGATATCGATAATTTGATGCGGGCTAAGGCAGCTGTCTTTGCGGGGATAACGGTGTTGGTAGAGAGTTTGGATCTCAAGCTCTCGGATATAGAAAATATCATCATTGCTGGAGCCTTTGGAAACTATTTGGAGATTGATAAAGCCATAACCATCGGTCTCTTACCGGAACTTCCCATGGAGAAGTTCATTTTCATAGGGAATGGATCCTTGCTCGGTGCTTGTTTCGCTTGTCTATCGCGGGAAATGCAGGAGAAAGCCAAAAAAATCGCCGAGAAAATGTCCTACCTTGATTTAAGTGCCAGTTCCAAGTTCATGGAGAGATACATTTCAGCACTCTTCCTTCCTCATACCAATGTGGATCTCTTCCCCTCTATGAAGGGAAGGATAAAAGCTCTTACCAGAAAAGCGATATAGCCGTGGTGAGTTTGTTGAGTCGTGTGATAGCTGTGGCTGGCAAAGGTGGCACTGGAAAAACTACTCTTGCTGCCTTGATCATCAGATATTTATGCCGAAAGGAAGAAGTACCCATTTTGGCGGTGGACGCTGATGCTAACACAAATCTGCACGAAGCTTTGGGAGTGGAACTCAAGTCCACTATAGGTAATATTCGGGAAGAGACCTTAGAAAGCATCCGTGAATTACCGCCTGGAATATCGAAGGACACATACATCGAATTCAAGGTTCAGGAGGCTTTAGTTGAGTCTAAGAAGTTTGATTTACTGAGCATGGGAAGACCCGAGGGACCGGGATGCTATTGCTATGCCAATACAATCTTAAGGAGATGCCTGGATGCTCTATCAGAAAACTACCAATATGTGGTGATAGATAACCAAGCTGGAATGGAGCATTTAAGTAGACGCACGACAAGGGATGTGGATTTCCTATTAGTCGTCTCCGATCCTACATTAAGAGGGGTTGAAACGGGGGTAAAGATAAGAGATCTGGCAAGTGAGCTAAAATTGAAGACCAAAAAAATTTTCCTGATAATCAACCGGATAGAAGGAAAACCCCATCCTTTGGTATTAAGCGAGTTGAAAAAGGGGGAGCTTAAACTGGCGGGAATTGTACCCAATGATGAACTCATTCCCCGTTATGATTTAGAACATCGATCATTACTCGATCTCCCGGAGACCTCAAAAGCTGTGCAAGCCGTGGACGGAATTATGGAGGAGCTTTTGGCTATCCAGACGAGCCGTAGGAAAACCACTTAGGGGGGTACAAAGATGACGGCGAAAATCATCAACGGGAAAGAGGTAGCCTCCAGCATTTACCGTGAATTATCAGAAGAGATAAAAATCCTTAAAGAGGGGGGTATCACCCCAGGGTTAGCGGTTATTTTGGTTGGCGAGGATCCTGCATCCCTGGTTTATGTTCGCCAGAAAGAGAGAGCTTGTGAGAACATAGGTATCTTATCGAAAAAATATTCTTTATCTAAAGATGTTTCCGAGGAAGAACTCTTGAGACTCATCGATGATTTAAATAATGATTCCTCGATACATGGCATCCTCGTTCAGCTACCATTACCCGACCACATCGATGCCCAAAAAGTTTTAAATGCCGTCGATCCCCAAAAGGATGTTGATGGTTTTCACCCCTTTAATGTGGGCAATTTGACCATAGGTGAAATCCGCTATCCACCATGTACACCTCATGGGGTATTGGAGCTGTTGAAGAGGACGGGTGTGGAAATCAGAGGCAAAAATGCTGTGGTGGTGGGAAGAAGTAACATCGTTGGGAAGCCCATGGCTTTAATGCTCTTACATAATGATGCTACGGTCACCATCTGCCACTCCAAGACCGAGGATTTGGCCTCTCATACGAGGCGGGCAGACATTCTTGTGGTTGCTGTGGGACATCCAAAACTGGTTACCGCGGATATGGTTAAGGAAGGCGTGGTTGTAATCGACGTAGGCATCAATAGAGTGAATGATAAATTGGTGGGCGATGTTGACTACGAAGCGGTGAAGGAAAAGGCTGCTGCCATAACGCCAGTGCCTGGAGGAGTTGGCCCCATGACCATAGCTGTGCTTCTAAAGAATACCGTGGAGGCAGCCAAGATCCAATCTGTTCACCGTTAACTGTGGGCTCATTGGATAGTTAGCATTGTTATCACCTACGCGGTGATAAGTAAGGTGCGGTAAGTTAAGGGTTAAAATAAATTTTGGGTCATTGGGATTTAGATATTGTTTAGGAACTAGCCACCTAACAAACTAACAAACCAAGGTGAACTGTGAACGAACGAAGGGGGTTTTTTATATGGCCTTCGTAGCTCCACTCGAGAAATATATGGGCAAGATCAGAGAGGTGACTATCGGAAGTGGGAACTCTCAAATAACCGTTGGCGGAGAAAATACCCTTCCCTTCTATTTATTCGAAGGGGAGATGTCTCACAAGCCCGTTATAGCCATGGAGGTTTATGATGTGGTTCCCGAAGGATGGTCTGAAGTCGCCCTGGAACCCTTCAAGGATGTAATCAATGATCCACCGGCATGGGCTAAGAAGTGTCAGGATCTGTATCAAGCTGATTTAATCTGTCTCCAGCTTTTGGGAACGGATCCCACGGGAAAGAATCGCAGCCCCGATGAAGCTGCTGAAACCGTCAAGTCCGTTTTAGAAGCGATTTCCATTCCTCTGATCGTTTACGGCTCAGGAAATGTTGAAAAGGATATGGAGGTCTTAAAGAAAGTAGCTCAGGTTGCTCATGGGGGAAGGATAGTTCTCGGTCCAGCTCAGGAGGATAACTATAAATCCATAACCGCTGCTGCATTGGGTTTCGATCATGTTGTGTCCGGGCAAACACCCATAGATGTGAACATGGCAAAACAACTCAACATTTTAATAACAAATTTGGGAATCGATGCCCAGAGGGTGATCATGGATCCCTCGACCGGGGCTCTGGGCTATGGTTTGGAATACACCTATTCGGTAATGGAGAGGGATAAATTGGCGGCCTTGCAGCAGAACGATGCAATGATGCAGATGCCCCTCGTCTGTAATTTGGGCAGGGAAGCTTGGAGAGCTAAAGAGGCTAGAGCCACCGAGGAAGATGAATCTTCCTGGGGGGATGTCAAAAAACGCGGTATTTTATGGGAAGCTCTTACCGCGATAAGCTTGGGCTTAGCTGGCGCAAATATTTTGATCATGCGTCACCCCGAAGCCGTAAAATTGGTGAGAAGGGTAATCGATCTCCTGATCGAAGGCGAATGAGCTTAAATTCCACGAGGAAGGCTGGGTTTCATGGGAGAAATTTGTGCTTGCTTAGAGTTAGAAAAGACTCGAGAGATAGTGAAAAAATATGAAGGCAAACAAGGAGTACTCGTCCATATTTTGCAGGACGTTCAACTTGAGTTTGGTTATCTTCCGGAAAATGCGATGAATGTCATCGCGAAAGAGCTCGATATCTCCCTCGCTCACGCCTATGGGGTGGCCTCGTTTTATACCCGTTTCTATTTCACGCCTCGGGGTGAGAATATCATCAGGGTATGTGTGGGTACAGCTTGCCATGTTCGGGGTTCGCATGCGATTCTTGAGGAATTCGAGACCGAGTTGGGTTTGAAAGATGGGGAGACAAGCGATGATCTGAAATTCACTTTGGAGACCGTCAGTTGTGTTGGTTGTTGTGCCCTAGCTCCCGTTGTGGTCATCAACGATGTGGTCTCTAAAGAGAGGAATCCAAAGAGGATAGTTACAAAGTTGAGAGGGGAAGAGGAGCAAGATGACTAGATTAAAAAGCGTAGAGGATTTACAAGCCCTCAGAGAGGCACTCATCCGCAGAAGAGAAGCAAAGAAGCATAGAGTGAAAGTGTGTGCCGGGACAGGTTGTCGTGCATCCGGTTCCATCGGTGTAATAAAGGCCTTTTCTGAAGAGATGGAAAAGCAGGGTCTTGAAGTTGAGGTTGTGCCCACGGGTTGTCAGGGTTTTTGCCAGAGGGGGCCTCTGGTAACCATTGAACCCCAGGGTATTTTCTACCAAAAAGTTGATGCTTTTGATGCTCCCAAGATCATCGATTTGACCGTGTTAAGGGGCAAGGAGATAGAAAGACTCCTATATACTGATACCGTCACCGGAAAGGTGGCGCGCAATCAAAGAGAAATTCCCTTTTATCAAAAGCAGATGCGCGTAGTCCTGCGCAATTGCGGGGGAATCAATCCAACTAATATCGAGGACTACATCGTGACGGGAGGATATGAAGCCCTGGCAAAAGTTTTGTCCAGCATGACTCCCGAAGAAGTAATCGAAATCGTAAAGGAATCGGGACTTCGTGGACGAGGAGGGGCAGGATTCCCTACCGGATTGAAATGGAAATATGCGAAAGCCGCTAAAGGTGATAGAAAATATGTCATTTGCAATGGAGACGAAGGCGATCCTGGTGCGTTTATGGATAGAAGCGTTCTTGAGGGTGATCCTCATTCCGTGATAGAAGGTATGATAATATGCGCTTATGCGGTTGGCAATGTATCTGAAGGTTTCATCTACGTGAGAGAAGAATACCCCCTAGCCGTTGAGAATGTGAGTATTGCTCTTTCTCAAGCAAGAGAACTTGGATTGTTGGGAGAGGACATTCTAGGGAGTAGTCTCAACTTTGATATAGAGATCAAAAGGGGTGCAGGTGCCTTTGTTTGTGGTGAATCCACAGCGTTGATGATGTCCATAGAGGGTCGAAGAGGTATGCCCAGGGTAACCCCGCCCCGCTCCACCGAAGCGGGTTTGTGGGCCAAGCCCACCTGCCTTAACAATGTGGAGACTTTTGCTAATATTCCCGTGATAATCACCAAGGGAGCGGATTGGTATGCGAGAATTGGTACGAAAGAATCCAAGGGGACGAAGATATTTGCCTTAACCGGGAAGGTCAAAAATACTGGACTCATCGAGGTGCCCATGGGTATAACCGTGAGAGAAGTGGTTTTCGACATCGGAGGAGGAGTACTCGGGGATAAAAGGTTTAAAGCGGTTCAAATTGGCGGTCCGAGTGGGGGGTGCATTCCAAGGGAACATCTCGATGTACCCATCGACTTTGAATCGCTGGGAGAGGTTGGCTCGATGATGGGTTCAGGTGGTCTAGTGGTGATGGACGAATCCGATTGCATGGTGGAAATAGCTAGATTTTTCCTTTCTTTTACTCAGAGGGAATCCTGTGGCAAATGTCCGCCATGTCGCATTGGAACCTATGAGATGCTGGAGATTCTCACCAGAATTGTGGAAGGAAGGGGTGAGGAAGGGGATATCGAACTTCTTGAAAGAATGGGTGAGGAGATTGAGACCACTTCACTATGTGGGTTGGGAAAGACCGCTCCAAATCCGGTTTTGACCGCGATCCATTACTTTAGGGGCGAATATGAGGCACATATAAGGGATAAGTACTGCCCAGCGGGGATATGTAGAGCGCTCGGTGCCTACAGGATTTTGGAAGATGAGTGTCTGCTTTGTGGTTTGTGCAGGGAAGCTTGTGCTTATGATGCCATCATGGAGGAGAGAGATGGATTCTACATCGATCCGGTCTATTGCAATGGCTGTGGGGCTTGTGTTGTGGTATGTCCAGTTCACTGCATCACTGTTGAAGGGAAAAGGGTGGTTAAAGCATGATACCAGCGGTGGAGGAGCGTTGTGCAGTCCTTGAAGCATTGGAATATTTTCGTGACTTTGCCCAAAAAGAGATGTGTGGCAGATGCCTTCCATGCATGCTTGGGACGGATCGGATAATTTGGATATTGGACAAGATTACCCGAGGTGAGGGCATAAGCCAAGACATGGAATTCCTTCGGTTAATCTCTTCAAGGGTTAATGAGACGGCTCGATGCAAAAAGGGGAGAGAAGCGGCCCAACTTCTATCAGATTCACTCTCTTCGAGGGAGCGAGAATACTGGGAGCATATAGAGGAGAAGCATTGCCCTAAAAAATCCTGTAAAGATCTCATCTCTTACAGAGTGGTTGCCGAAAGATGTACGAGGTGCGGCTCATGCAAGAGCATCTGTCCCGAAGAAGCCATCCTTGGAGACGAATATATACCATATTTGGCTGACAACAGGCCTTATATCATAATGGAGAAAAAGTGCACGAAGTGTGGTCTATGTTTGTCAACCTGTGAAGCTGATGCTATTATCTTGGTCTAACAAGGGGGAAGGAAATTGAGTCAGTTGATTACCTTGAAGATAGAAGGCAGAGAGGTCACCGTTCCCGATGGTATAACGATCATTGAAGCAGCTACCCATACTGGTATCGATATTCCTCACCTTTGCTACTGTAAGGGTCTTGAAAGCACGGGGGCGTGTCGGTTATGCCTCGTTGAATTGGAGGGTGCCAAGGAATTGGTCGTCTCGTGCAGGAGGAAGGTCAAGTCTGGGATGGTGGTGCGAACGAGAACGGACAGAGTCCTTGAAGCCAGGCGTTTCGTTGTAGAACTTATATTATCCAATCATCCAGGGGATTGTATGAGCTGTGAAAGGAATGGAACCTGCGAGCTTCAAAAGTATGCTTATGAGTTGGGGATCGAGAAAACGCGGTTTACGGTGAAAGATCTAGGTTACCCCGTGGATACGAGCAATCCACTGATTGAGAGAAATTACAACTTATGCATCCTTTGTGGGAGATGTATCAGAATATGTAAGACTCAGGGCAGCGACATTCTGGATTTCATGCAGAGGGGCATGGTAACAAAGGTCACCACACCCCTCGATAAACCCCTTCAGGAAGTTGATTGTGATTTTTGTGGCAGTTGTGTCGCGGTCTGTCCCGTGGCCGCTTTGTTGGAGAGAAGCCGCAAATTCCGTGGTAGGGAGTGGGAACTCAATAAGACTAAGACCGCCTGCTCTTATTGCGGTTGTAGCTGCGATTTACTGATCAACACAAAAAAAGGTGAAATCGTTAAGGTGACCACCGAGGAAAAAACGGACTATCTCTGCGCCAGGGGTAGATTCGGTTGGGATTACGTCCAAAATGGAGAAAGACTTAAAGTTCCCCGGATTAAAAGGGATGGCAAATTGGTCGAATGTACTTGGGATGAGGCATTGGACTATGTGGCAAGGCGGTTATCAAAAATAAAAGATACCCATGGTCCCCATAGCCTAGGAGGAATAGTCTCCGCTCATCATACCAATGAAGTGATTTATCTCTTTCAGAGGTTCATGAGGGCCTGCTTGGGCACGAATAATGTCGATAGTTCGGTCAGGCTTTTGAGCTATCCAGCCGTAGCGGACTTCATTGAGGTATTTGGGACCCCCGATGTAGCTTGTTCCCTCGCCGAGATAGAGGAAGCCGATACACTATTCATCGTTCATTCGGATGTCGATATGAGTTCTCCTTTTGTCGGTGTCGAGATAAAAAGGGCTTCAAAAAGGGAAGCGAAATTGGTAACCATCGATCCAAGAAGCACCAGAGTCGCCGAGATATCTCACTTATATTTAAGACTAAAACCGGGCACCGAAGCCATTTTGCTCAATGGCATAGCTCATTGCATGTTGGAAGAGGGTTTATATAGCCGAGAATTCGTCGAGACGAAATGCAGCAATATGGATCAGTTTAAAGAATTTTTGACCAAGCAAGCCAGGGATGTGGAGAGGAAGACAGGGGTTTCGAAGGAAAGCATCGCCAAAGCCGCGAGATTCTATGGAGAGAGCGATAAAAAGGTAGTAATCATCTTTTCACCGGAAGCGAGTGACATCCAAAGCGTTCACGCCATTATAAATTTGCTGTTACTGACGGGAAGAGTGAAAGGAGGAGTATTCCCTTACATGCCTCTCTGCAATCTTCGAGGTGCCGCCGATATGGGTGCTCTTTCGGAGTTTTATCCCGGCTGCAAAGTGGTAGATGATTCAACAACCAGGAGGAAGCTTGAAAGGATTTATGGAGCAGCACTGCCAGATAAACCGGGTCTTTCGTCCCTGGAGATGATCCAATCCGGTACCACCATTTCGGGCCTGTATATCTTGGGTGAAAATCCGGTTGTCTCCTTCCCAAATACGACGGAAACTGTGAAGGCTCTCACCTCCCTTGATTTTCTGGTTGTTCAAGACATTTTCCTAACCGAAACTGCGAAATTGGCTGATGTGGTCCTGCCGGGAATAAGTTTCGCCGAGAGTTCTGGTACGTTCACCAACTCGGAGGGTAAGGTGAAGGTGATAAATAGAGCAATAGATCCTCTGGCCAGGCCGGATTGGAAGATAATAGCCGAGTTATCGAGTAAAATGGGTTATCCCCTGGATTATGATTCAGAGGAAAAGATCATGGATGAAATAAAGACCCTCATTCCGGCATATTCCGGTGGGAGCTGGGATCGGAAGGAAAGATACTCATTCATAATGGCGGATATGGGTAGATCATACGAGACCCCAGATAGCACACATCCATATTTGTTGATGACCGGTCCGACCAAATTCGATTTTTATGATGGATCCCGGACGAGCAGGTCAAGGATATCCCAGCTTGAGCCATTCCAAGGTGAGTACCTGGGGATAAATCCAGAGGATGCTAAATCCTTGGGGATAACGGAGGGGTCTAAAGTCTTGGTTTCATCTAAAAGAGGCAGTATAACCGTTGCGGCGAAGATAGATGAATCATTGCCCCTGGGTCTGGTGTTCATGCCGGCACATTTCTCTGGATCCAATGTACTCACGACTTCGGATATCGAACCTACCACAAGGACAAGGAAGATTCAGCTATCCGCAGTGGCAATTTCACAACTCGAGGAAGTGGGGGAAGTGACTAATGAGTGAATACAAGAAGAGGGGTAAATCATCAAATCCGGTGAGCATTCGTTCCGAAACTAGCTGCGTGGCGAGCATTAAGATGCTGGATAAGACGGCCAGAGAGGGTGTTACCACCGCTTTTCAGCGGTCCAAGGAGAAAAGGCCATGTCCCTTTGGAAGTGTGGGATCCTGTTGCAAGGTGTGTAACATGGGTCCGTGCCGAATCATCCACAAGGAAACCGGTCCCGAGGTTGGGGTGTGTGGCGCGACACCTGAGGTCATCGCGGCTAGAAATTTTGGTCGCATGATCGCTGCTGGAACAGCTGCCCACTCGGATCACGCTAGAGAGGTTGTCCTAACCTTTTTGGCAGCAGCCAGAGGCGAGGCACCAGCATATGAAATCAAAGATGAAGAGAAGCTGAAAATGATAGCAAGTGTTCTTGGAGTGGGCCTGGATGGAAAGAATAAAAATCAAATAGCCATCGAGGTGGGAGAGAAGGCGCTCGCAGAATTCGGCAAGCAAGAGGAGGAGCTTCACTTCATAAAGCGAGCTCCTACAACCAGACAAAAGTTATGGAGGGACCTCGGTATTGCTCCCAGAGGTATTGATCGTGAAATTGTGGAAACGATGCACCGAACGAGCATTGGTGTGGATCAAGATTACAGGAATATAATCTTTCATGGTTGTCGAACCGCTCTGGGTGACGGTTGGGGTGGCTCTATGATCGCCACTGAACTGCAGGACGTCATGTTTGGCACACCTGTTCCTTTAAGGGCGAAGGTTAATTTAGGGGTCCTCAAAGGGGACGAAGTCAACATCATCGTCCATGGACACGAGCCATTGTTACCCGAGGCAATGGTTATCGCCTCTCGAGACCAGGAGTTACTCGATTTAGCGAAGAAAGCTGGGGCAAGGGGGATAAACATCGCGGGGATATGTTGTACCGCGAATGAACTTTTGATGAGGCATGGGATACCCATAGCTGGTAATTTCTTGCAGCAGGAATTGGCCATCGCAACGGGAGCAGTTGAAGTCATGGTCGTAGATGTCCAATGCGTTATGCAATCTCTACCATCGGTGGCTCAGTGTTATCACACGGAGATCGTCACTACATCGCGAAAGGCGAAAATACAGGGTGCAATCCATCTCGAATTCCACCCTCATAATGCCATCAATGTAGCAAAGGATATAATAAAACGAGCCATTGCGAACTATCCAAAGAGGGGAAATGTGGATATACCAGAGGAAAAGATGGAGCTCATCGCCGGTTTCAGCCACGAGACGATAGAGTATATCCTGGGAGGGAAATTCCGCTACTCATATCGTCCCTTAAACGACAATATAATCAACGGGAGGATAAGGGGAGTTGTCGGCGTTGTGGGGTGCAATAATCCCCGCGTGAAGTCGGATTTCGTTCACACCACGCTGGTCAAAGAGCTAATCGCCAACAATGTTCTGGTCCTAACCACCGGCTGCTCCGCCATCAGTTGCGCCAAGGAAGGATTGTTGGTTCCCGAGGCAGCTGAACTCGCTGGCTCTGGACTGCGAGAGGTCTGCGAGGCGGTAGGGATGCCCCCAGTGCTTCACTGTGGCTCTTGTGTGGATAACAGCCGCATCTTAACTGCAGCTTCTGAGATAATAAGGGAGGGGGGATTGGGTGACGATATTCACCAGATACCCGCCGCCGGTTGTGCTCCCGGTTGGATGAGCGAAAAAGCCATAGCCATCGGTCAATACTTCGTCGCCAGTGGAGTGATGGTCGTATTTGGGGTGTCCTTCCCGACCCTGGGAAGCGAGACCCTATGCGACTTCTTATTTAGAGAACTCGAGGAACTTACGGGAGCTAAGTGGGTTTATGAACCTGATCCAATGGAGATGGCAAGGATATTAATCGATCGCATCGACCGAAATAGAAAAGCTCTGGGAATCGATAAGAAGATAGAAAGGGTGCTTTATGACATGGAGATGAGGAGGATGCTTCGTGTCTAAAATCATAGCTTCAGCTGCCATAAGGGGTGCCCATAATATTGTCAAAAGGGCGGAGGAAAATCTCAAAAAAGCCATCGAGAATTATGGACCGGATAAGAAGGTGGAGTTCCCCAATACGGGGTATTATCTCCCTGTGATTTATGGGGTCACGGGAATGAAGGTGAGCACCTTAGGCGATATGCTCCTGGTGTTAGAGAGGGCTAAAGCGCTTCTTCCCCCAGTCCCTGACAAGCGTTTGTGGCTGCCTTATCTTGGTCCCGCACTGGATGCGGGAATGGCCACCCTATTTGCTGACGAAATCATCGAGGCCATAAAGTATGTTAATAAGAACATTCCCTATACCATGACCACTAGTCCCACGGATGAGAATATTTGGCTGGGAGCGGCGGATGATGTCATCATGCGGGAGAGGGGAATCGAATTCGTGGATGGCACGGCTCCCGGTTTTGCAGCCATGGTGGGAGCCGCTCCAACCAATGAGATCGCTGTGAAAATCGCCCGGGAGCTGCAAGAGAAGAACTTATATGTTTTCATGTCAGCCAGTACCAATGGGAAGAACATGGCGGAGCAACTCGCCGAAGAGGGAATTCAAATGGGTTGGGAGACCAGGCTCGTCCCCTTCGGTAAGGATATCACGGCGACCGTCTTCTCCTTGGGCTTCGCGGCCAGGGCAGCCATGGCCTTTGGTGGAATCAAACCCGGAGATTTTAAACGAATTTTGCTCTACAACAGGCATCGCATCTTTGCCTTCGTTATAGCCTTGGGAGAAGTGGACGACGAAAAATATGCCCAAGCCGCAGGGGCAATCAACTTCGGATTCCCTACCATTGCCGATACGGATATCCCACAGATACTTCCCACGGGCATTTGCCTCTACGAGCATGTGGTCTCAAGTGTCCCCCACGATGAGATTGTTCCCAAGGCCATTGAGGTTCGGGGGTTGAAGATTACCGTCACCGAGGTCCCCGTGCCTGTTTCTTATGGACCAGCCTTCGAGGGCGAGCGAGTGAGGAAAGAGAATCTTTTTGTGGAATTTGGGGGCGGCAAATCTCCATCCTTTGAATTGCTCTTGATGAAGGGCACTGATGAGGTGGAGGACGATAAGATCGAAGTCGTCGGCAAGGAAATCGATGATATCTCCGAGGGATCCTTGCTCCCGCTCGGTATTCTAATCCATGTAGCTGGGAGCAAGATGCAGAAGGATTTCGAACCCATCTTAGAGCGACAGCTTCACCATTTCATCAATGGTGCTCAAGGTGTCATGCACATGGGTTCACGCGATATTGTTTGGATAAGAATCGCCAAGGATGCCAAGGAAAAAGGCTTTAAGCTCCGCCATTTGGGCGACATAATTAGAGCCAAACTTTTGGCTGATTTCCCAGCCATCGTGGATAAGGTCCAAGTCACCATATATATCGATGAGGATGGGGTAAAGGAATTACTCCCGACGGCCAGAGCCATCTATCACCAGAGAGATGAGCGCGTGGCGGGTATGATCGATGAGGGCGTCGATGTTTGGTATTCATGTACGCTCTGCCAAAGTTTTGCTCCAGACCACGTGTGCGTAATTTCGCCTCAAAGATTGGGGCTCTGTGGGGCTTATAATTGGCTCGATGGAAAAGCAGCTTTTGAAATAAACCCCACGGGACCCAATCAGCCCGTGAACAAAGGGGAAATTATCGATGCGGTTAAGGGTCAGTTCAAAGGGGTAAATGAATTCGTCTACAAGGCCTCCCATAACAAGATAGAAAAGGTCAGCATGTATAGCATGATGGAAGACCCAATGACCTCCTGTCTTGTCGCTGGCACCGAAATAATCCTCGATAACCAACCCGTCCAAATTGGAAATTTCATCGATAAGCATCGAGGAGGAGAGGCATATACTAAGGTAAGAGCCCTAACGCTTAGGTCTGGCAAAGTTGCTTCGGAAAACTTAGTCGCCATGCAGAAGTTTCTTGCTCCGAGGAAGCTGATTAAGTTGGTGACAAAATCCGGTGTGGAGCTAATACTCACCCCGGACCATGGGGTAGCAATCGATCGACCTGAGGGACTGAGCTGGGTAAGGGCCGATCAAATAAAGGTTAGAGATAGGGTTATTTCCCTTAAGAAACTGAACCTTGAAACAAATTTACTCGAAACGATCGATCTTATTCCCGATGATTTTAGGGTTATTGATGATAAGTTCCTTCAAATACTCAAAAACAAACTGGTAGCTCGATATGGATCATTTGCAGCTGCATGCTACAAAGTAGGCATAATGAAATCCGATCCAAGAGTAAAATCGCTTCCCATAGGTGCGTTGAAGAAAGTGGTGGCTGAATTGGATGAGGATTGGAGTCAAGTAAGGAGATTGATAAGAAGAATTGCTCGAGGTGCTTCTGTGGTCGATATTCCCCAAATGAATCCCAATCTATTTTATCTGATGGGGCTGGTTGCCTCCGACGGTTCAATAACCAAGAGAGGTAAATATGAGTATTTCATGAGCTTCATTAACACCAGCGAAAATTTAATCACCATGTTCAAGGATACTTATCAGCAGCTATTTCCCTCTCGACATATTGGAGTCAGGAAAAGGAGGTTAAACCCTTCAACCGTTCGAGATCGAGAGGTAAAACCGGCTAAAGCATGTTTCCATTGCTACTTCAATAATCCAGTGTTTGGTGTCCTCTGTGAGCACTATGGAATTAAAATCGGGTCTCGAGGAAATTGGAATCTAGCAAGAATGATCTCTTTACCTGAAGAGTTCATTTCAGCCTTCATAGCTGGACTCTTCGATGGAGATGGAAGCATCCGTATCCGAAAGTACGATGGTAAATGGAATATAGGTGAAGCCTATCTTTGCATTGAGGATAAAAGGGCAGCACTCCATCTTCAGTTGCTACTCAAAAGGCTGGGTATCGTGGGCAATATACGGAAGAGTGGATCTGTGTACAAGATAGTAATGCATGGTAGCGCCTTAGCCCAATTTGCGCAGTTAATTCCCATCCGCCATAAGGAAAAGAAGAGAGTTTTGCAACAAATTGGGATTTTAGCTGCTCAGGAAGGAAATGGATAAATCTCAACAAGAAGTGCTACCTTTAGCGGCGGGTAAGGAAATTGCCAAGCTAGCAGCGGGTAAAGGTATCTTAAATTCCAGTACACTCTTTTATTACAAGACTGGGAGATCAAGACCTGTACGTTCCCAGGTGCAGAAGCTACTGGATTCCCCGGAAGAATTTCCACTTCTAGATTGGATGATCGATGGCGATTACTTCTTGGACAGCATCGTCAAAGTCGAAGAAGTCAACAACAAGGGAGAATATGATTTCGTTTATAACCTTACAATCGCCAAAACACATTGTTACATTGTTAATGGAGGTCCACTGGTCAAGAACTGTGGGTGTTTCCAGTGTATTGTAGCTGTTCTTCCCACCACCAATGGGGTTATGGTCGTCAATAGGGAGTTTGCTGGGATGACACCTTCTGGAATGACTTTTTCCACCATGGCTGGCATGGTTGGCGGGGGTCAGCAGACACCAGGCTTCAGCGGTGTGGGGAAGTTCTTCCTGACCAGTCCCAAATTCATCTCCGCTGATGGAGGTTTCAAAAGAATCGTCTGGATGCCCAAGGAACTTAAAGAGGAATTGAGAGATATGATCGAGAAGCGGGCAAAGGAAATCGGAGAGCCGGACTTCATGGGTAAGATCGCTGATGAGACGGTGGCTACCACGGAGGAAGAAGTTCTTGAATTCATGCAGAAAGTGGGACATCCAGCTTTAGAAATGCCACCCATGTTCTAACCCAGGGTCCAGGGTGGAGGGTTTAGGGGCGAGTAAAGATTTGAGGGGTTTTACAATATGGCTTTAAAAAACTATCGAGAGTTGAAAGTTTGGCAGAAGGCGTATCAATTGACTCTTGAAATTTACCGCATTACTACGAATTTCCCTAGTTCTGAGCAGTTCAGCTTGGTTCAACAATTGCGCCGTTCTGCAGTCTCTATCGTTTCGAATATAGGAGAGGGATATGGGCGGAGAAATCTTGGAGAATATGCCTATTTCATCTCTTTAGCTTATAGTTCTTGCGCAGAACTAGAAACACAAATTTTGCTGAGTAAAGATTTGAAATTCGTTCTCGAAACCGATTTTGAACTCGTATTTGGTCTTCAACAAGAGGTTTCCAAAATGCTTTACCGTTTACTCGAAGCCTTAGAGAAGAAAAAGTTGACCTAAACCCTAAACCCTAAACCC
>DDKQ01000064.1:0-361 GCA_002339355.1 Candidatus Subteraquimicrobium carltonvillense
TCCTGAATTCAGTATCTCATGCTAATTTATTTCCTTATTTTAAAATTCGACTAGCGACATCGGCGAGAGAATCTACTATAATTGTTGAAAAGACGAAGCAAGTTATCTTGTTGCTGATTTTTTCAAATCCCTTCGGTGAAGAAGCTCCAGAACGAAAATTATCTCTTCTTCAACTTTATATATAATCCGGTAATCACCAACGCTAAGCCGATAAGTTTTCGGTCGTCCAACAAATGGTTTGACTTTTTTGCCCTTTGGGAAAGGGTGGCTTTGAAGTTCTTGTAATGCTGCAACAATCTTTTCGCTTACCTTTGTGGGCAATTTCCTTAGCTTTCTTGCTGCTGTTTCTTTGAGCTCGACT
>DDKQ01000064.1:756-3261 GCA_002339355.1 Candidatus Subteraquimicrobium carltonvillense
TCTTTCTCACGCTCATCAAGAATTTCCATAAGAGAAACGTTGGCGCTGGAGAAAAAATAATCTTCATATTCTTCTTCTGAAATTGGCAAGATTTTAGCCACTGGTCTGCCTCGCACCGTTAAAATGAATTTTTTGTTTTCTTTTAAATCCTTGATCAGTTTTGATGTTTTTTCTTTTAGCTCTTTGACACCAATAATAGGCATCTTTCACCTCCAAAGTGTCTCAAATGTGACACCTTTATCCTAACATAAGGCAATTTTGAATTCAAGAAGATTAGGGTCAGACCTCCCCACATAGCTTTACCTGCTAATTTATTTCCTTATTTTTAAATCGATGAGCGACTCTCGACTAGCGACCTTCGATTAGCTCAAAGCCCCAAGCTCCAACCAGAACCATTATCACCTACGCGCTGATAAGGGTGATACTTCAAGCCCAACGCTCCAAGCCTAACAGACCTAAAGGTCCGTTTCTACATTTTGAATTTTATGTAATAGCAAATTGGGCAAGCACGGAGTCCCGCCCTACATCAATCAAACCCGAACATCATAAATGGCATTATGTAGCGCGGGAGTTCATCTCCCGCAAAGACAAAAAAAGATCTTGATTCTTTTTAGAAATGATATATATTTAACATATGTATTATGTGTCACACAATCACACTAATAACACTGGAGGTGATAAACATTAGCGACGAAAGGAAAACGCTTAAAACTATCTCTGCTTTGAAGTTTCGAAGAAAAATTGGTGAAATAATGAATCGTGCTGTTTACGGTCATGAAAAGTTTGTAGTTGAAAAAGCTCACAAGCCATGGGTCGTTATTATGAGTGTTGAGGATTATGAAGATATGCAGGATATGATCGATACCCTCATGGAGCAGATAGATGAAGATTTTCAGAATAGTTTGCTAGAATCCATGAAAGAATATGAAAAAGGCGAAACTCTATCCATAGATGAGCTTTGGGAAGATTTGAAAAAGAAAGAAAAGGCTTCATGAGTGGATACAATCTCAAGCCCACCCCCACATTTCGAAAAGATTTGCAGAAACTTGATATAAAAACACATGAGCGAATCTTAAAGGTGCTGGAAAAACTGGAAGAAAATCCTTTTATCGGCAAAAAACTTAAGTCTGTCAAGGTAGGTTGTTGGCGTATTCGGGTTGGAGAATACCGCATAAGGTACGACATTATGGGCAATGATATAGTTTTACACAGAGTACGACATCGAAAGACCATCTACGAGAAATAAAAGTTGCAATTCCTTGGGGTCAGACCTCCCCACATAGCTTCACCTGCTGATTTATTTCCTTATTTTAAAATTGTGAGCATAACGCGGCGGTTCATCCGCCGCCTCTTAAGCTAATTGGAATCCAAAGGGTGGCTGTATGAAAAAGCTTCCTGCAGTTGAGGAAAGCAAGTTGTCAAAGCTCTTCAAAAAGCTGGTTTTGAAGTAATTCGTCCCCCGCATTTAGGTGGGCTTGACACAATGATTCCATCGTGTTATGGTATGACCAGGTAATAACAAAAGGGGGACGATCTCGATGGGAAGAACCAGAGTGGCGATTAGTCTATCGCTTCCACCTGAAATGGCAAAGGAGTATGAGAGATTAACCAGGGAGACCAAGAAATCCAAGAGCGAGCTCTTCCGGGAGATGTTTCGCGTCTATCGAGATTATTTAGAAGAAAGAGAGTATGAGAGCCTCCTTCGTTATGGTGAACGAAAAGCTGAACAGAAGCGAATCAGTGAAGAAGATATTGAGCACTTAGTTCACGAGGCCCGAAGTGCTTAAAGTTGTTTTCGATACAAATGTTTATCTTTCCGCGCTGAATTTCCGAGGGAAATCTGAAAAGGCATATCGAGCCTTTTTGAGAAGGAAATTTACCTTGATTACTTCGCCGCAAATACTTAAAGAGGTAGCAGAAAAGCTTAGGGAGATATTTGATTGGGACGATGAGCAAGTAATCAGAGCTCTGAAGCAAATTGCTCGCAGAGCTGAGGTTATAAACCCAGATGTCCGACTTCATATAATCCAGGACGAGCCAGATAACCGAGTTTTAGAATGTGCACTTGAGGGAAGGGCAAATGTCATTGTCTCAGGTGACCGAGACCTAAAGGACCTCAAGAGCTACCAAGATATTGGAATCATGGGATCAACCGATTTCCTGCGAACACTGGGAAATGAGGTGGGCACAGAGTCCCGCCTCTACATTAAATAGATAATATTGTGTAGCGTGGGGGGCTTAGCTTGCCCGTATGGGTCCCCCGCTTTCGAGTAGCGAGAAGAGAAAAGCATGCTATAATTTTGAAGAATCTGTGTTCTTCGCAGTTGAAATAAAAGGTTGTGAGATTAGTGAGGAAGAATAGTCGAATTATTAATTTGGACCATATTTTGGAGGAGTTTAAAAATAAACTCTTAGAAAGTCCCGCTGGTCCCTCTATCCTAAAAATAGTACTTTTTGGAAGCCACGCAAAGGGAAAGCCGAAAAGAGAAAGCGACATTGATGTCT
>DDKQ01000009.1 GCA_002339355.1 Candidatus Subteraquimicrobium carltonvillense
CCCTTTTGGCTGAACATGGTTTTGATGGTGTGATCCACATGATGCCCTTCACCTGTATGCCAGAGACCGTGGCATGACAGATTTTGCCTGCGGTCTCTCGTGAACAGAACATCCCAATCTTATCCTTGGTCATCGATGAACAGATGGGTAAAGCTGGAATACAAACCCGGCTTGAAGCCTTCATCGACCTCATGAGAAACAGAAGGGAGCTTATAAAAAGGAGATATCGTATTTGCCCGAAATCCTAATAACTATATTTTAGTTGGCAATTTTTAATCTTGCTTTAAAAAATCGCTGTTATCTGAGCTGATTATCATTTTTATTATGTCTACAGGTAAGGGTTATATCAGGAGGTGAGTTTGAGTGAAAGGATATCTGGGAGTCGATGTGGGATCGGTGAGCACAAATCTAGTTGCAGTTGATTTTCGAGACGAAGTTTTAGCTTACGAGTATCTAAGGACTCGAGGCAATCCCATAAAGGCTGTGCAAGAAGGTTTAAGAAGCTTGCGGGATAAATTGCCTTTGGATATAGAAATTGGCGGTGTGGGAACCACGGGATCTGCTCGCTATCTCTCTGGAGTCATCGTGGGAGCGGATATTGTGAAAAATGAAATCACTGCCCATGCTGTGGCAGCCATCCATGTTATTCCAGAGGCAAGAACAGTCTTGGAGATCGGTGGACAGGATTCCAAGCTGATAATAATCCGGGAGGGAGTGGTGGTTGATTTTGCCATGAATACCGTCTGTGCTGCGGGGACCGGTTCCTTCCTCGATCACCAGTCCACTCGTCTTGGCATCCCTATTGAGGAATTTGGCGGATATGCTACAAAAGCTTCCTCTTCTGCTCAAATCGCCGGTAGGTGCACGGTTTTCGCTGAATCGGATATGATCCATAAGCAACAAATGGGATATCCAGTAGAGGACATAATCTATGGACTCTGTGAAGCCTTGGTCCGAAATTACTTGAATAATCTGGCTAAGGGGAAGGAGCTTCTACCTCCCATAGTTTTTCAAGGTGGAGTAGCCGCAAATGAAGGCATGAAAAAGGCATTTGAGGAGGCTTTAGGCCTGGAAGTGGTGGTCCCGAGATATTACCACGTGATGGGAGCCATAGGCGCAGCGCTTTTAGCCAAGGAAAAGGTAATCACCGATAATTCTTATAGCAATTTTAAGGGTTTTAAAGCCTCCGAAATTGAATATGCCACTTCCAGCTTTTACTGCGGAGGATGCCCCAACAACTGCGAAATTGTCAGAATCCAGGTTTCGGGAAAGACCCTGGCTTGCTGGGGCGGAAGATGTGGTAAGTGGGAGATGGAGCAAACCGAAATGGAACAAGCAGTGCCACCCGAACCAGAGGTTCAAATACCTTCCATATCTCAGTAAGCAAGATCACCAACTCGATCACCCTGAGCTCGGAAGCCACGGACCAAACCAATCAGCTTCTGAAGCGCACAGCCGAATTCAAATCCCATTCTCAGAAAAAATTTGACTTCAAATTCTTAAGTTGTGAAAATAATCTGGACTATTAACGAGTTAGGTTTAACTTTATACATTCCAGGGAGGGGTAAGTGTGGAGAAAACCGTGTCGGAGCCTCGCCTATGAAAACTTCTTAAGCATTCACAGTTTTGTAGCGAGGCGAGACCCGAGCGGCCCCGTAAAGCTCGTTTCACTCGCTAACGGGGTAAACGGCCGACTGCGCCTGCCCCGTGGGCACGATAGTGCCTTTTTGGGGTGTTTTCGGAGCACTTCACCCCGACCGTGGTGTTAACCATCTTGTTAATAATAGATACCATTTTAGGCCAATTCGTTTCTTCGTTTTCAAAAGGGTTTCAACCCGCTTAACGATCTCCCGATGTATCTCTTTCGGGTCCCCCAAGGCTTCTACAACATAGTATCTCTTGGGGAATTTTCTGGCCAATTCCCGATAACCTTCATGAACCTTCCGATGGAATTCGATACCCTCTCGTTCAATGCGATCGGCATAAACCTCCGTGGCCCTCCTTAGACCCTCTTCCACCGGAATGTACAGGAGAATGGTTAAATCCGGTTCGAGATCTTGAGTGGCCCACTTGTTGATGTTGAGGATATCTTCCAAGGTGAGTCCCCGCCCAAAGCCCTGATAGACAAGGGAAGAATCGATATAGCGATCACAGATCACAATTTTCTTAAGTTTTAGAGCGGGCTTGATGACTTGTGACACATGTTGGGCGCGACCTGCGGCATAAAGCAGAACCTCGGTTCTATAGTCCATCTCCTTAAACTCGGGGTTCAATAAAATATCCCGTATTTTATCTCCGATCTGAGTACCCCCCGGCTCACGCGTGATTAGAACCCGGTAACCTCTTCCCCGCAAATAATCTGCGAGGAATTTCATCTGAGTGCTTTTCCCGGAACCTTCCACGCCTTCGAGGGTAATAAACACTCCCGCCACGGTATCCCTCCAAAGCTCAAGTAAAAATTATATCACATTCTCTCGATATCATTCAGAGTCTGGGATTCGAAGGGGGCGATGGGCCAAAAGACCGGCTATGATCACCACCATGCCGCTCATTAAAAGTGTAACCCTGGCTCCATTGAGGTAAATGGTGTGAGCTCTCAATTTTAGTACCCTTTGTCCTACAACATCGGCTACAGCTCCGGTTAAGGCTATGGAAACAAGGAGTGATATCCTTAAGCAGGACTCGAGAGCCGTGAAGACCCTTCCCATTATCGTATCCTCGACATTTTTATGCAATAGGGTATAGGTTGAAACCGTGAGCAAAGCTAGGGCAATGCCAGCGATGAAGCTAACCGCCATGGCCGATTCGTAATAGGAGATACTGGTAAAGGAGATCAAGGCGAGACCCAAAGTCAAAATAGAGACGACAAATAATCCTCGCTTGGAAAAGTGCTTTCCCACGAAAGCAGCGGAGATGGATCCAAGGGTCAAACCCACACCAAGCGCCGAAAGAAGATAGCCAAAACCACCTCTTCCAATCTTTAATACCTGGTAACAGTAGATAATTCCTAAAGAATAAATGCTTCCTATACCTAATATGGCGATTCCGATGCTCATCATCATTGATCGAATTAAGAGATTATTCTTCACGAATCTCAAACCCTCGACTATGTCCTCCTTTATCTGGTGATATTTGATCTTCCTTGCCACGTTTTTTGAAGGTGGTAAATATATCATGGAATAAATTCCTCATGAATGGGAGCAAAACTATCAGTAAGCCGCGGAAGATATCACAGGAGATCATGGTCCTTTTCCTGTTGAAGCGATCCGCTAATACACCGATGACGGAACCGAAGAAAAGTGCGGGCAAAATTTTGAATATCATGAGGGTCCCTACAGCCAGGCCAGAGCCCGAAATCTTGTAAACGAGCTCGATTAGGGCGATGATGATTATCCAATCCCCTAGGTTTGAAATGGCTTGACCGAGCCAGAGAGCGAGGAAATTCCCATTTTTCAATAATTCAAGATGAGATGGTTTCTGCCGAATTTTGCTCCGACTCATAATACCGATTATTAAAATGATTCATGATGCATAATTCACGATACCCATTAAAAATAAGCCCTAAATCCTAAATCCTAAACAAATTCAAAATCCAAATTTTTGAAATCCCAAACCCTCTTTTCCTCATATCTCATTTCGTTTTGATCTTTGAATTTGGACCTTTGATATTGTTTAGTGCTTAGTATTTTGAAATTAGAATTTGGCGAGAAGAGCTTCGTCTCCTCAGGCGATTTATGCTTAGCCTATATCTTTTTGGATCTTGTATCCTGTATCAAATACTTAAGTTTTTGATAGCTTCTTTAACGGTAGCAGCAGAGGCGTGTAATGCCTTCTTCTCCGCGGGAGTTAGCTTCAATTCGATTATTCCCTCTATTCCATTTTCTCCCAGTTTTACGGGAGCGCTTACGCAGACGTCCTTTAAACCATATTCGCCATCGAGATATGAGCATACGGGAAGGATACGCTTTTTATCCTTGAGAATGGATTCGACCATCTCCACAACGGCTGTGGCTGGAGCATAAAAAGCACTCCCCGTCTTGAGATGAGAGACTATTTCCGCGCCTCCCTTTCGAGTTCGCTCTATTATTCCTTTTATAACCTTTGAGGATAAGAGCTCGGTGATGGGAATCCCCGAGACCGTGGAAAAACGGGGTAGAGGAACCATGGAATCTCCATGGGCTCCAAGGAT